>CAMVTN010000015.1 GCA_947170415.1 uncultured Lachnospiraceae bacterium
ATAGGAATTTGCCTATACGCTTTTTTGTACTTAAAAAATAGATACCATGCTTTTTCTTGTACTAATTAGCAAAATAGAAGCTCAATCTTAATATTTTCATCATTTTTTTTAACATCACTTTTGTTATAATTTAGTCAAAGTTCAGAACTGAACTAAAACAATTCTAACTTTTTAGAACAATATCTTAAGGAGGAGAATATCATGATTCAGTTTATCGTGATAGGAGCAATCATCATCATTGTTTTGGTGATATGCGTACTGGGCTATGTCAAAGCCCCTACAGATCAGGCACTTATTATCTCAGGAATTTCCCGTGCACCGAAGGTAATCATCGGACGTTCCTCGATTAGAATTCCTTTCTTACAGCGAGTTGACCGTCTTCATCTCGGAATGCTGTCCGTTGATGTTAAAACATCAAGAACGATCCCAACTCTTGATTATATCAATATCATGGTTGATTCCGTTGCAACTGTAAAGATCGGTACCACTCCTGAACTTCTGAAAGCAGCTCAGGAAAACTTCCTTAATAAGAACAGCGCTTACATCAACAACATGATCGTATGTGTACTCGAAGGTAATCTCCGTGAGATCATCGGTTCCATGAAGCTCACAGATATTATGAACGATCGTAAGAGTTTTGCTCAGAAAGTTTCTGAGGACGCTAAAGAAGATATGAATAAGATGGGACTTGAAATCGTTTCCTTCAATATTCAGAACATCTCTGACGGCGAACTTGGTGTGATCGATAATCTCGGTATTGCAAACACCGTTGCTATTCGTCAGAATGCAGAGATTTCCAAGGCAAATGCTGAAAAGGAAATTGCTGTTGCACAGGCTCTTGCAAAGCGCGAGGCTAACGATGCACGAGTTGCAACTGAGACTGCTATTGCAGAAAAGAATAACGAGCTCGCTATTAAGCAGGCTGGACTGAAGGCTGAAGCTGATGCTAAAAAAGCCGAAGCTGATGCGGCTTATGAGATTCACAATCAGGAACAGCAGAAAACTATCGCTGTTAAGACTACTGAAGCCGAGATCGCAAAACAGATGAAGGAAGTAGAACTTAAGCAGCAGGAAGCAGCTGTACAGGAGCAGCAGCTCAACGCAACTATCAGAAAGCAGGCTGATGCTGATAAATATCGTGTTCAGCAGGCATCTGAAGCTATGAATTATCAGACTCAGCAGCAGGCTGACGCTGAAAAGTATAAGAGGATTGCTGAAGCTGAAGCTAAGCTTGCTGAACAGCAGAAAGCTGCAGAGGCTGTTAGGATTGCCGGTGAGGCTGAAGCTGCCGCTATCGCAGCCAAAGGTAAGGCTGAAGCTGAAGCTATCGCAGCTAAAGGTAAGGCTGAAGCTGAAGCTATGGATAAGAAGGCTGAAGCTCTCCAGAAGTACGGTCGCGCAGCTATGACTCAGATGGTAGTAGAGAAACTTCCTGAGATGGCTAAGGCTATTGCTGAGCCTCTCGCAGCTATTGATAAGGTTACTATCATCGACGGTGGTGGAACTTCCGGAAGCGGTGTAAACAACATGGGAGGTTATGTTCCCGAAGTTCTTGCAAAGACTATTGAATCTGTAAGAGAGACAACCGGTTTTGATCTCACAGAAGTAATGAGAGCAAATACCTATGATGCTAAGACAGACAAGAACATAAATCTTTCAGGTAAGGCTGACTTAAGTAGCCTTTCTAATTCAGTTAATTCTGATAAGTAATTTTTACGATGTCAGGGACAAATGTATTTTTGTCCCTGACATCATTATGTAGGATAAAAAATACCGGCATATGCTCTTACAAAAGGGCATATGTCGGTATTTTCTTACACTGCGTATTCAGGAAATAGAGAGGTGATCAGTTTTTTTACGGTTGTCATTTCTGTAAGACGTCCAACATTATCTCCGGTAAAGAAGAGGCCATCTTCGAAGTTTCCCTTAACTGCTTCGATCAGTGCGTGTGTAATACAGTAAGGTACTTCTGCAGGATTACACATTTTTATGCATCGCGAGCAGTGCTTGGGCGCGATACGTCCTAAAACATCCAGTCTTTTGATAAGAGGAGTTTCTACTGCTCGTCCGGGCATACCTACGGGACTGTGGATTATTTTTACTTCTTCCGGGGTTGAATTAATAAGAACATCCTTGTAAGCCTGAGAAGCATCACATTCTTCTGTGGCGATAAAACGGGTTGCCATCTGAACACCGTCGGCACCGAGATTAATTGCCTTCTGAATATCTTCGTGATCCCATATTCCGCCGGCTATGAATACAGGTATTTCTCTGCCGGCTTCTTCGGTGAAAGGTGCTATAGCAGATTTTACTTCCGGGAGTATATCATAGATATCTCCACAGTTTCCGCTTAAAAGATCTTTTTCCTTAAATCCGAGATGACCGCCTGCTTTGGGTCCCTCAACAACGATGAAATCAGGGTAGCGATCGTATTTCTTTTTCCATGATCTGGCAATAAGCGTAGCTGCGCGACCACTTGAAACAATGGGAGCTATGAGAGCTGCACCTTCAGGTACATACTCGGGAAGATCAAGAGGAAGACCGGCACCGCAGATGACTGCATCGACACCTGCTGCTACAGCAGTCTTTATTGCTTCAGCATATTGCTGAGTTGCAACCATGGCATTTATAGCGATCAGACCATTACCATTGGAGAGGCGATTGGCTTCTTCAATTTCTTTTTTAAGTGCACGAAGATTTGCTTCTTCGGGATGTGTATCAAAATCCGGTTCACGATATCCGCAGTCAGCAGTGCTTATCGTTCCGATACCGCCGCAGGCAGCTACAGCTCCGGCAAGATGCTCAAGAGAAACACCTACACCCATACCTCCCTGGATCAATGGGATAGTCTGTATTTTATTTCTGATCTTAAGTAATGACATTTTAATTCAACCTCATTTAGCTCAATGGCATTTATCTAAAAGAAATTTAACTAAATTACACAGAAATAATACAGCGAGGGTATGTCTTTGTCAAGTAGTTTTGAAAACTACTTGTGTGGTTATTACGAATCACAGATTTGGAGCTTTACACCTTGCTGAAGAATGGCGCGTTCGTCTTTGGGGTCTATTCCGGAATCAGTGATGATAGTATTAAAGTCGCGGATATCCCCGAATTTTTTCATGACGCGATGACCAAATTTAGAATGATCTACAAGCAGGATACTTTTTTCGGAATTTCGCATGATAGCCTGTTTTATAGAACAGTCTATTTCAGTGCTGGTTACTCCGTATACGGTATCTATAAAACCTGTTCCGAGGAATGCTGAAGTAAAATGAAAACCTGATAAGTATGTCATGGTTTCTGCGTCCATGGTGCCGCCGTATTCAGCATGGTATTTTCCGGGTGCAATGAATAGATTAACGTATGGATTATGAGCACATTCCTCCATTACAGACAGGGAACTGGTTACTACTGTTACGTGAAGAGGCGGAAGAAAGCGCGTCATTAGAAGTACTGTGGTACTGGGATCGAGGTAGATGACATCGTTTTCGTGTATTAACTCTGCAGCACATCGCGCGATCGATACTTTTTCTGCATAAAAATCTTCTTTTCGCATGTCAAACGAATGAAAAGCCATACTTGGACGACGGAGAGTAGCACCTCCGTAATGAACGGTGAGAATGCCTTGTTCTTCCATGATATGCAGATCTCGTCGTATGGTCATATCCGATACGGCAAAACGGGATGAAAGCTCTTTTACAGTGACGGTGGTGTTCTCCTTGATGGTGTCGTAAATTTTTTCACGGCGAGCAATTCCGGTTATCTCAGTATTCTGATCCATATATGTTCTCCTGTTTTTAATTGAATATTGTTGTAGAATGGAAGTCCGCAGCGTTTTATTCAGAGGTAATACGATTGAGCTCTGAAAAGCTAAGGATTGAATGACAAAAATTTTGATGTTTAATCAAACACAAATATATCACAAAATATAAGATATTGAACATAAATAAACATTAAGCAGTGTTTATGCATGTGTTATTCTGTATACGAAGAACCTAAGGCTTCCGCGCTTGCGCGGATAAAACGAAAAAGTCGGATTCTTTGTTCTATTGTTTTAGAGATAGAAGTGGAGTGATTTACATGAATAGAAAAAGATATTTATTTTTTGATATAGATGGAACACTGGCAGCAGGAGGATATGAGAATTTTTATATACCGGAGTCTGCACAGTTGGCGCTAAAAAAGCTTAGAAAAGCAGGACATTTTCTGTGCATAGCTACAGGAAGGGCACAGGCACTTGCAGTTGATATAATGCAGGATCTGGGATTTGAAAATATGGTGAGCGATGGCGGATATGGTGTGACTATACATAATTCACTTCTGGGCATAAGACCGCTTCCGAAGGAAAATATAGTTGCACTTGTAAGAGAATGTCAGAAAAACGGATATCCGTGGGGGATTCAGGTTGATAATTCAGATATCAGGCTTGTGCCGGATGACAGATTTCAAAAGGCTGCGCAGGATATATACATGAAGCAGAATGTAGTGAAGGACCTTGATCCGAATAACTATGACAAGATCTATAAAGCGTATGTTGCCTGCAACAGAGAAGAGGAAAAGACTCTTACTTCATTAAAGGATCTTCCGTGGTACAGATTTCATGATAATTACATTTTCATAGAGCCTGCATATAAATCTGTAGGGATAAAGAAAGTAATGGATTATTTCCATGCGGACTATAAGGACGCGGTAGTATTTGGAGATTCAGGAAATGATATTTCTATGTTTACGGATGAGTGGACAAAGGTTGCTATGGGAAATGCTATTCCGGAACTGAAGGAGTTGGCGGATTACGTGACTGATGATGTAGATAAGAATGGCATATATAATGCCTGTGAGAAATTAGGTCTGTTTCAGCCAGTAATGTGCTGAAAACGTATCTGTAAAGATACTGACTGTGTGTATGAGATTTTTATTGATAAAGTGCAGCGTGATCCTCTATGAGCTTGTGCTTGTAGAGGAGCGTAATGAGCACAGAAAAAAAGATGGTGTTGAATTGGTGAAGCTCTCGCCGCCGCATCTCAAGCCATCTTTTTTCGTTTCCGAAGTAATAAACCAAGTCTGGTGAAGCTCTCGCCGCCTTACCTTTGTTTACTGCTTCATTTATTTGGTAATTAAATAATAGTTCATACAGAACAATAAATCAAGTATAAAAGTATATACAATTACATTGACACTTCTCCGGCAAATACCATTGCCGTGTTCATATCCAGTAGTTCACATAGTTCCATCATTTTCCCAAAACGTTTATCTCTAAATCCGATTCCCTTTGGTCCATAATGATTAGTAAGGTAACGGCGACAGGTTGAGATAAGAGAACTGTTTGCACGTTTAAATACGGTCTGACGCAGGCTGTATTCTGTCTCTGTCATGCGTTCGATGCGATCAGCATCGCAGAGATCGTTTTTGGTACGTTTGTAAAGATCGATCGCATCAGAGAATGCCTTATAATCTTTGGACATAAATGGTGCATCCATTTCTGACAATTCTGACAAAAGCGAGTCGATTTTTTCTGAGTTTATCTCAGAATTTATATATTGCTCATTTCGCTTTAACATCACAGGGATCTTTTCTTCCATGAAAAATTTTATCTTTTCTATAAGCTCGGGATTTACATCGATTTCTTCACTGAGAAGTTCAGCCTGAATGATGTCCCAATAACGGTTTGCCCGCGCGTAAGTATTCTCCATGGCAGAGTTCCATCCCTGATCATTTTGGATAGAATCAGGGTCTCCGAAGGGAACTTTACAGCTCATCATGGTCTTAAAAGCACCGATATTTCTTATTAAAAGGATAAGCTCATCAAGTTCTTTAGAAACATTTGTCGTTTTGGACTGTGTTTTGGCAGACATAGAGCACCTCCTTATTATCAACATAGAATACGTAATACTACTAAAAGAATATACGAATTGTTAATGTGCAGTCCATGTATGTACGAGATTATGTACCAGAAAAATCTTATTATCAGGAAAGATACAAAAAAATGCATGGTAATTTTATTTATGAGATCAAAACTATAATTATCTATGTAAGTTTTTCCGATAGATAATTAGGTAGCACGTTACTGTTCATTATTTCGGCATGATGCGATAATTTATTTGCCTCTGAACTGTAACGTTAAACGCTTCTCGATTGCGTAGGTTAGTGTGTGGAGGTGTATATGGATTACAGGATCGACGATATACGCAGAAAGATCGCGGAAAATACAGCAGAGGAAGAATTACAGGAAGTTAAGCATCCTTTGATGGAGTTAATACGTAGTGAAATTTTGGAAAGAAATGCAGGACGTACATATCTTGAGAATTTAGATAGAGTAATAGAAAAAGGTGTTGTACCGGCAGGAAAACTTAAGTTTAATGTGTATCCTCTTGGGAAAAAGGATGAGGAATTGCATCCTGAATATCTTGCCATCTGCAGAGGTAATGAGACACTGAACCATTATCTAAAGGCAGTTGATAAGCATCTGCAGGAGATGGAAGTCCGGATCGAGATGAGATCCGGAAGAGCAGGCGTTGAGAGCGTTGTATTTTTGCTTACGGATAAATGGGATCCGAAGGTATTTGATAAATTTGCTTCTTCTCTTACATCTCATTTCATAAAGGGAAATATGTGGATCGTTATCCTGCTCGTAACAGACTATGGTGTTGCGCAGATACCGTTTCTGCCAAATGATGAGGCAACTAGAAATGATCTGAGACAGAGGATCAGTTCCAGAAATATCATCGGTACCCGTTCTTATGGTGAGCTGATGCTCAAGCAGCGCGGTGAAAAGATCGAGTACTATGAAGGGATCGGTTTCTCAAAAGAGCATGATAAGGATAAGAAGGGCGGAGCTTCGTACAGGTTTGATGTGGATGCTCTTTATTGGAGAGCAGATAAGCCTGGAGAGCCGCATACTGAAGGAAAGATCCCTGTTAAGGCGCTTCAGGAACTTTTCCGTAAGATCGGATGGATCGCTGACTGCAGTGAGAAAGAGCTTACGCAGAAGGCAAAGTCAGAGGATCAGAGAGAATGTACACTTGATATATTTGGTAAACATGTTACCTGGAAGAAGACCGGTGATGATGGAGATCGCTTCGCAGATATCATGAAGGCCATGAAAGAATTTATTACGATCTGTGACCAGCACAGGATGTAATGGCAGGGTTCAAAGTAAAAGTGAAACAGGTATGTCGCGTTGTAGGAAATCGCGGCATACCTGTTTTTTTTGCCCAAAGGTGGCAAAAATGTGGTCATATTGTATAATAGAAAGAACAATTATAATGGTACCATAGGAAAATGTGACAGCTATTTGGGGTTGATCTGGGGATGAATAAAATAAAATGGACAATGCGCCAGGCAATATTGGCGCTGGTTATTGGGTGTACGGTCTTTGCGGTGATCGCGCTGACTTTTGCATTTGAAGTTACATCAAGAGAACAGATCAGAAGAGAAAGCCTGTTGAATAATGACGAGACACTCCAACGTATGGAGACAGAGCTTAATTCATATATTCATGGATTAACCGGAAAAATGCAGACCATATATACCGAGACGGATATGACGTATGCTATGAGGCATCCGTCGGTAGACCGTAGAAATCTGCTGGAGTATTACTGGAAAGCATGGAATCTTTCGGAAAAGAGATTTACATCAGATGATCAGCTTCTTGCAATGTATATCTATGATAATGAGGATCATCTGATAAGTTCGTGGAGAAAGCAGCCGTATAATTATCCGCATGATCTTTATAATTCAGCTATTTATATCAATATCTCACATTTAAGGAGATATCTGAGATCAAATGATAATTCGGTTATGCTTTCCGGGTATCACAATGAGGCGGCAGACCAGGATGTGATCAGATTTGGCTTAAAGCTCCATACTTATGATGACAGGAAGGAAAAGTTTGGATATCTGATTTGTGATTTCAGCAGTCAGAATATTTCGGAGATCATGAATAAATATATATCTTCCAGAGATGTTTATGCGTGGCTCCAGCCAATGGGGGACGCAGCCATAGCACAGGTAGGTAATAAAACAAAGGAAGAAAGCAGGATCTTTTCCGAACTTACCAGAAGTGTAGCAGTAGCAGAAGGCGAAATTCCGGAGTATGGAGATGAATATGGCTCTTTTTATCTGAATCATCGCTCATCAGGTAAATATAATCTCCATATCCTTATGCTGACACCGCAGTCATTGATGCTTGAAACTCAAAATACCCTTGTGAGGATGCTTATAGTGATAGCATTAATAATGCTGCTCGTTACATTGCTCCTCGGAGTTTTGATATCAAGGTTTATTTATAGACCGGTTGAAAACTTAAGCAATACGATCATCCGTATAAAAAACGGAGATACGGAGATAAGAGCAAAGACCGACGGTTGGTGCGAAGAACTAAGGGTCATGGGGGATGAGTTTAATGAGATGCTCGATCGCATACAGAAAATGGTTGAAGAAGAATATGAAGCAAAGGTGCTGATGGAGAGAACACAGTACAAGGCGCTTCAGGCACAGATAAATCCACATTTTTTGTATAACACACTCGATACAATGAGCGGAATAGCGGTGTCGCAGGAATGTACGCTTGTCAGCGGATTATGCCAGTCTTTGTCAGCGATTTTTCGCTATAGTCTCGATATTTCCGAGACACAGTCCACGCTACAGCAGGAAATGGCTCATGTCCGGAATTATCTCTATGTCATGGATGTAAGAAATGGAAACTCGGTTAAATACACCTATCAGATAGATTCAGATACATTGCAGGATAATATTCCGAGGATCACACTACAGCCTATTGTGGAAAATGCGTTGCAGCATGGACTACGGAGGACGCGAAGAAAAGATAAGGAACTTATCATAAGGGCAAGGCATGAAAGCGGCGAGCTGGTGATCACCATAGAGGACAACGGTGTAGGAATGAATGCTGATGCCATGAATGAGCAGCTTGAAAAGGCTGATATGGGCAGGATAGAAATGGGTAGATCTATAGGTGTTCTGAATGTAAACGCCAGGATAAAGAGTGTTTACGGGAGAGAGTACGGTATTCATTTTGAAAGTGAAGAAGGTAAGGGAACAAGAGCAGTGATATTACTGCCGGTATTAAAGGAGGAGGTGGAAGATGAGCGCGAAGTACAGAGTGCTATCGGCTGATGATGAATTTTGGAGCAGGGAAAATATCAGACAGATGCTTCACTGGGAGGATTACTCGATAGATTTTCTGGAGCCGGCCTGTGACGGTGAGGAGGTTTTGGAGAGGATTCCGGAGGAAAAACCGGATATAGTGATAACAGATATAAATATGCCGTTTTTAAGCGGCCTTGAACTGTTGAACCGGATACATACGGAGTATCCGGAAATAATAACCATTGCGGTAAGCGGATATGATGATTTTCAGAAGGTAAAAGGTGTTTTTATCTCAGGGGGTATAGACTATCTATTAAAACCTGTAGGACGAGAGCAGTTAGTAGACACGCTCAGTAAAGCGATAAAAATGCTGGAAGAAAGGGAAGAAGCCAAAGCCGCTCGGGAGGACAGCAGACTTAAGGAAAACTATATTTCATCATTTTTGGAAGATGACGAGTTTTCTTCACTTTTAAGCGGAAAACTGTACAGACCCGGAAAAGAATCACATATTCCTTCAACAAGTGTATTTTCGGAAATATCAACTTTGCTCATAAAGTTTCACGATGTTGAAATTTTGAAGCAGAGTTATGAAAAAGATATGTTGAAGATGTCCTATTCCTTAAAGGCAAAATTAAGGGAACTTATCGGGGATGATCGTACTATCGTTTTTAACTATAAAGATAAGGTAAATGAATTTATAGTCGAGTTAAATGCAACACCGGCGAGACTTCGCTTTATTGCAGATAAGATACTGGGAGCTTTTCCGATAGACGAACAGGGCCCTATAACGGTAGTTATCCATGATCAGTCCAGTTCACTTGATGATATAGCTGCGGTTTACAGGGAAATGATATCAGAACTCGTTACCAGACCCTTTGGGAGAGAGCATTGTATCGTGTCCTGCTCAAATGAGAAGAAAAAAACAGGGCTTCAGGAGAGATACACGGATCGGATCGAAGCACTTCTTTTAGAGTGTCTTTGCGATAAAGATACCGAGCAGGCTCAAAATGTCATAATGGAGATGGCAGGACTGCAGAAATGTGACAGCAGCGGCTGGAGTCTTTTTGAAGTAACGCAGTTTACTACCGGTGTGATGAATACCATAGCGGATACTGATCGAAGGAATGACGGTCGTGCCTATGAAGAAGTATTGGATGCAGTAAATTACGGCCTCCGGACTCTTAATAAGGATATCATTTTTGATAATATAAAGGTGGCACTCAGAGTGGCAGCGGGGCCGAAGCCGACAGAGGATAATTCCATAAGAGATCAGGTGGAAAGTGTACGTGCGTTCATAGAGGAGCACTACATGGATCATTTATCGTTGTCAGAGCTTGCGGAGCAGTTCTATGTGGAACCGAGTTATCTTTCTAAAAAGTTTTCAAAGGAATATAACGAAACGATAACTGCATATATAACAAGATGCAGGATGGATCAGGCAAAGCAACTGATGATGGATGAGAAAAATAAGCTGGAAGTGATCTCCTTCAAGGTCGGTTACGATGACTATAACTATTTTAGTCGGGTATTTCGCAGGATAGAGGGAGTTAGTCCCAGTGAATACAGGAAGCGACAAAAAAGTGATAGTGCCTTTTTCTAAATTGTGCTAATAGTCGCACATAACAAATTGTTAAAATAGCTCTATGAACAGGATAAAGCCTGCTCATGGAGCTTTTTTGATAAAAACCTAAGGAGGTTGCATATAGATGGTCTATGGTAAAAAAATTGCAGCAAGGCTGACTGCCATAAGTGTAGCGGCAATGCTCATATTTACCGGATGCGGGGAAACAAAACAGGCATCTATAAATACGGAAGACGGGATAACAAATATCCTGGATTATGTGACAGTTGAGTTTGATGGCAAAAATGGTGAAGGCACAGCATTTGTAAATGTTGATTACGATGGCCTTGAAACAGAAATGGTTGGTGGAGAAGAAAAGGTAAAAGAGCTTGATGATATGAGTGATCTTTCGACACTTACGAAGTACATAAATGCAGTTTCTTCAATATCACTAAGCATCGACCAAAACAAAGAACTCTCAAACGGAGATCAGGTAACTGTGACAGTTTCCTATGATAACACCGCGGCAGAATCAGCCGGTGTAAGGTTCGGTGATGAAGAAAGCCGGACATTTGAGGTAAAGGGACTTAAAGGATAAGTAACGGGTGCGTGGTTTCAGACCGTATCCGCGGATGGCACGGAACGGTTTAACATATTTTTCTTATTTCTAAAGGAGGGTACCAGATTTATGAAAAAGCAAATGAAGAAAGTGGGAGCACTGCTTTTAGCAGGAATGATGGCTACATCATCACTCGTAGGATGCGGCGCTGCAGCAAAGTCAGGTTCTGATGGAGCAGCTGCAGGCGGCGGATCAGGTGATGTAAAGATCGGTGTTTCTATCTGGAGTTCCACAGACGTACTTGGAAGCCAGTGTAAGAAGATTGTTGATAAGGCAGCTAAGGCTGTAGGCGCTGAAGTTCAGTACGTTGACCAGGGTCACGTATCAGAGCAGGTTACAGCATCTGTTGAGCAGCTCTGTGCAGCAGGATGTAAGGGAATAATCATCTGTAACTCAGCTGACTCAGAAATGACAAGTGCTATCAACACTTGTACAGAAAACGGCGTTTATATCGCACAGTTCTTCCGTATCATTTCCGAAGAGAATAGCCCTGAAGTATATAAGACAGCTTGCAGCTCCAAGTACTATGTAGGTGCTGTTCATGAGGATGAGGTTACAAATGGATATACACTTGTAAATCTTCTCCTTGAAAAGGGTGACAGAACTATCGGTCTCGAGGCATGGACTGTTGGTGATGCTACATTCCAGCTTAGATGGCAGGGATATCAGCAGGCAATCGAAGAGTGGAATTCTGCTCATCCCGATGATCAGGCAACACTTACTGAGCCCGTTTACGCTAATACATCTTCCGAAGAAGGTGCTGCAGCAGCTATGTCACTTTACAACTCCAATCCCGGAATGGATGCCCTGATCGTAGCAGGCGGCGGTGGAGATCCGCTGGTAGGTTCTATCGGTGCATATGCAAATGAAGGTCTTACAGGTAAGATCGATGTTGTATCTACAGACTTCCTTGATGATCTTGCTGAGCAGTTAAAGAGCGGCGGAATGTTTGCTGAGTCAGGCGGACACTTCTGTGATCCTCTTTTCGCATTCCTCCTTGTTTACAACGCAGTTAAGGGTAACTACGTAAAGGATGAAGGAACCTTTGGTTATGAGATCCTTTTCCCGTATCTGTATGTATCTTCTCCTGATGACTATGCAAACTATGAGAAGTACTTTGTAAAGGATGATCCTTATACAGAGGAAGAGATCGCAGCTATGGCAGCATACAGCTTTGATGATCTGAATAAGGCAGCTTCAAATCTTTCAATCGACGATGTTATCTCTCGTCACAGCAACTAAGATCATTTTTTATTAACTTGGATATGCCGTATTTCCTGCCATCCAGGGGATACGGCATTTACTATCAGCTCTTGCGGGAGGAGTTTTATGACGAAATTTCAAAAATTCAGGCAGAGCCATTGGTATGGACTATTGATACTGGTTCTGATCGCATTTGTATTTTGGGCTTTTTTCAAGGCTCTGGCACCTCAGACATTTGGTGATCTTGATAAATTACAGACTTATCTGAAGACCGCTCTTTATTATGCAGTAGGCGGCTGCGGACTTTACTTTATCTGTGTAATGGGTCCTTTTGATATGAGTGTAGGCGCAAACATCGTGCTTTCATCGGTGCTTGCAGTAAATATGAGCGAACGTTTCGGTTATGCAGGACTGCTTATTGCTCCTATGTTAAGCGGAGCTCTGGTAGGACTCTTAAACGGACTTGTATATATTAAGCTTAGAATTTCATCACTTATCGTAACTGCCGGACTTTCTCTGGTATACGAGGCTTTATCTATTTATGCGACAAATGGTAAGGAAGCGATCCTTGCGGCAAACTACAGAGCTTTCGGTGATTATCCGGGAAACCTGATACTTGCGCTCATGGCTTTCTTCCTCTGCGGCTTTATCCTTAAATATACAAAAATCGGTACATACACTTACGCTATCGGATCTAATGAAGTCGTAGCGAAAAACATGGGTGTAGATGTAGATATGTACAAAGTTGTTGCATTTGTGCTCTGCGGTTTCTTCGTAGGTGTTGAAGCTGTTCTTACTATTTCCTACGGAACATCAATGACAAGTGCATCAAATCTGGCATCCATGAGCCGAAATTTCCCACCTCTTATGGGAACATTCTTTGGTCTGGCTTTTAAGAAGTATGGACATCCGGTAATCGCGATTGTTATTGGAGAATTTATCATCCAGCTTCTTTTCCAGGGATTTGTAGCACTTGGTGCTCCGACCACTGTACAAAATATTGTAACCGGTATCGTTCTTCTGGCGATCGTTACCATGACTATCAAGCCTGTTAAGGGTGCAGTTGTAAAGTAAAGGGGGATTAGACATGAGTGAAGTATTACTACATGCCGAAGGTATTGATAAAAACTTCGGTGTAACACATGCAGTTGACCATGTCACTCTCGACTTTTACAAAGGAGAGGTACATGCGCTTATAGGTGAAAATGGTTCCGGTAAATCAACGTTTACATCCTGTCTCACAGGAATCTATCACAAGGACACAGGTACATTTACCCTGAACGGAAAAGAGATACATGCAAAGAATCAGGTAGATGGAAACTATCAGGGTGTTGCGATCATCGTTCAGGAGATTGGTACTCTGTCAGGTCTGACTGTTGCAGAAAACATTTTTCTTGGTAAAGAGAATGAATTTACTACATTCTGTGTAAAAAACACAAATGCCATGAATAAGAAAGCCCAGGAACTTCTGGATTCCTATGGCTTTAACTATATCAAGGCAACAGACATCATCGATAAATATAACTTTGAGGACAGAAAGCTTATAGAGATCGTAAAGGCTACACATTTTAAGCCGCAGATCCTCGTAGTTGATGAGACTACAACAGCTCTCGGTGAGAAAGGCAGAAAAGAGCTCTTTAAGGTTATGAAAGAGACTCGTGATGATGGCAGATGTGTGATCTTTATCTCACATGATCTGGATGAGGTCATCGAGCAGTCTGATAACATCAGTGTTCTGCGAGACGGTGTTCTGATCGATACGGTGAAGAGTGCTGATGTTAATACAGATGATCTGAAAAAACTCATGGTCGGACGTGAGATGAGTAATAATTACTATCGTGCGGACTACGGTGAGAAGATCTCATCCGAGGTAGTGTTGAAGGGTGAGCATCTGACAGTTCCGGGAGAGATACAGGATTTTAGCATTGAGCTTCATAAGGGCGAGATCATTGGTATCGGAGGACTTTCCGAGTGCGGTATGCATGAGGTAGGTAAGGCACTTTTCGGTGCATCCTATGATAGAGAAGGAAAGGTTACTCTTGCGGATGGAACTGAGATAAATGATATCAAAACAGCCATAGATCACAGCATAGCCTATGCATCAAAGGACAGAGACAATGAATCTCTTGTCATCAATGATACGATCCAGGATAATATCGTTTTACCGTCCATTGAAAACTTAAAGAGAAATCATATCCTGCATGCAAAGGATGAGAAGGCATTTGCAGAGAAATTTGCAAAGCAGATGAGTACAAAGATGGAAGGTGTACATCAGTTTATGTCGGCACTTTCCGGTGGTAATAAGCAAAAAGTTGTACTTGCTCGCTGGATAGGAAAAGATTCTGACATTATCATCCTCGATTCACCTACACGTGGTATCGACGTAAAGGTAAAGGCAGATATTTATCAGATGATGGATCACATGAGAAAGAACGGTAAGTCGATCATCATGATTTCAGAAGAAATATCCGAGCTCCTTGGTATGGCTGACCGTATCATCATCATGAAGAACGGACGTCAGAGCGGAGAGTTTGAGAGATCTGAGGTTCTGAAGGATACAGACCTCATTGCAAAGATGGTATAAGGGAGGCCGATTATGGAAAACGAAAAAAAGCAGAGTGTTCCTTTCATGGAGCGGCCTATCGTGAGAACTGTCATGCCCTTTGCGGGTTTTACATTTATTGTAGTTCTGTTTGCGATTCTTACAGGTGGTCAGCTTTATACAGCAGGTAACTTAAAGCTCCTGTTATCTCAGTCGTATGTGCTTTTGATAGCATGTATAGGAGTGTTTATGGTAATGACAATGGGAGGTCTGGATTTCTCTCAGGGCTCCATGCTCGGTGTATGCTCGGTAGTTGTTTGTTACCTTTCAAATGTAAATATGCTCCTCGCAGTGATCTGCGGTGTGCTTACAGGCGGAGTTATCGGTCTGATAAACGGATTCTTTAATGTTAAGCGTAAGATCACATCGTTCATCGTTACTATCTGTAATATGTACCTTTTCCGCGGTGTAGTTGCTTATGCGACAACAAAGACTCCGGTGTATGGTGCATCAAATATTACAGCTTATAACACGATCGGATTTAACCTGACTTTCACAGTTGTGATCTTTGTCATCGCATTTGCAGTTTTTCAGTATACAGGTCTCGGAAACAGACTGAAGGCGATCGGTGCAGGTGAAACAGCAGCGAGATTTGCAGGTGTAAGAGTTGAGAGAACAAAGATGCTCGTATATATGGCAGCGGGAATGATCACAGGACTCGCGGCATTTATAAACAGCATCAAGGTTGGTTCAGTAACATCCACAGCAGGAAATCAGCTTGAGACACAGATAATGATCGCACTGGTTCTCGGAGGTATGCCGGTAAATGGCGGCGCAAAGGTAAAGTTCTACAACATTATCCTCGGAGCCATGACCTACAAGATCCTCACAGCAGGACTCGTAATGCTCGGTATCGAGCCGAAGACCCAGCAGCTTATCATGGGTATCGTCTTCCTGGTAATGGTAGCAGTATTCGCAGACAGAAAGACAGGAATGATAGTTAAGTAAAAAGAGTTTGAAATTAAAATGCTTTCGACCCACCCTCGAAGTTTGCCATTGGACTTCGGGGGTGGGTTTTTATAAATCATTAGCTGGTCTTAAAAATTTCTTAAGAAAATAACGGATGATTTTATGCTACGATAGTTAAGCGGTTATGAGATATTTATTGTGCCATAATCGCAGGATAGGAGTATATATCTTGGTTAGATACTGGTTGAATATGCGATGTTTAAGATATATGCTTTATCTATCATTTTTTATATGGCGGGTCAGAGTAGTATCTAAGGGAGATTAATTCGAATATGTCAATTTGGAGGGCAAATGAAGACACCGTTTATTTTTTTAAGTTTATTAATTGGTATGACAAATAGTATGGGAGGTTTTATAAGTATTGTGCTATTGCTCATGAACTATATAGGGTTGTGGCACATGTTTGAAAAAGCCGGAGAAGATGGATGGAGATGTATTGTTCCGCTTTATAATGTATATATTATGGGAGAGATATGTGGAAAGGAAAAACTTTCAAAGATTATAATAGCGATCGAGCTGATTATGATGATTGTTCTTCCGGTAGTGATATATGAGTTTATCAGAACATCCAATAATCTATTTTTTAAAGATGATATGACATCAGCGGTGGCATTAGGGATTATGATTGGGGCACTGATAACATTCATATCTATCGTTATCAAAAAAATTCTAAGGACCATGCTTGATTACTATATAATAAAGTCATACGGCGCGCCTACAGGATTTTTGCTTTTGACTTTTTTCTTGCCGGCAATTGCATGGATGATACTGGGATTAAGTGAGAAGTATCCGTATCGCGGATTATATAATCCAAACTATGTGAATTCGTACTGGCGCACAGGAAAGATATGAAAACGGGTGTCCGTCAACATTTAGTCTGATTATCAACGTGTCAGTACACTAGAATTAATTGAGGAGAATATTATGGATTACACATCTTTTTCAGACAGCATGTCACTTATGACAAATGGAATACAGCTAATGGTGAGCTTTGTAACAATGATCTTGGCATACATCGGTCTTTGGAATATGTTTTCCAAGGCAGGAGTTGAGGGCTGGAAGTGCATCATACCGTATTACAATACGTATGTTATCGGACAGATCTCGAAAAAAGAAAAACTTGCAAAGATACTGATCATCATTCAGGTAATATCGGTAGTGGTTATTACAGCATTTGTATGCTCTGCAATTGTTATAGGCGTTAATACCGTGAATTATGAAGATGTGAATGTATTTGCACTGGTCATCATGATCATTTCAAGTATAGCAACTATAATGCTTGTGATTACGGAAAAGATCATGGAAATCATCCTTCATTATAACCTTATGAAATCTTATGATGCACCTACAGTATTTCTGATCCTGGTCATCATGTTCCCGTATGTGGCATGGTTGATCCTGGGATTTAGTAAGAAATACCTGTATAACGGAGGATATGGGGATTTTAACAACAGAACCGGAGCTAACATATATAACACACGTGATTTCAACCAGTACAACACACAGAATCAGGGTTATGGTCAGCAGAACGGATATTACAACCAGAATCAGGGCTATGGCCAGCAGAACGGATATTATAATCAGGACCAGGGTTATGGTCAGAACACCGGATATAATACACAGAACCAGAATTATGGTCAGCAGAACGGATATTACAACCAGAACCAGAATTATGGTCAGCAGAACGGATATAATGCTCAGAACCAGAACTATGGCCAGCAGAATGGGTATTATTCACAGAATCAGAACTATGGTCAGCAGAATGGCTATAATACACAGAATCAGACATATGGCCAGCAGAATGGATATTATTCTCAGAATCAGAGCTATGGTGAGAGAAACGGATATACCTCATATAATCAGAGCGGCAGTGTAAATACTGATAGTTCATATAATAATGAAACAGATAATACAGAAAGCCGTGATGATACATTCAGCCTTTGAGAAGTAAGAAAGCCTCGTCGGATCTTTACCGGCGAGGCTTTTGTACTAGGTGAATATTTATTCGTTTTCAAGGAGATCACGATAGGTTTGCAGGTTGTCCGTTTCCTCAGCAGAAAGTGTCGGAGGTGAAGCTCCGATTTTCTTAAAGGTGTTGATCAGGATTTCAGAAAAAATATAACGGGTGTACCATTTATCATCTGCCGGTATTACAAACCATGGACTTTCTTCGGTTGCTGTTTTATTGATCACATTTTCATATTTATCCAGGTAAGTATCAAAAACCTTTCTCTCGTCGAGATCTGCTTTCTCAAATTTCCAGTTCTTTTCTTTCAGGTCTATCCGTTCGAGAAGCCGTTTCTTCTGTGTTTCTTTTGAAAGATGCAGAAATATTTTTATGATCCTGTAACTGTTTTCATACAGATATTCTTCGAAATGATTTACCTGATCTATTCGTTTGGATATAAATTTATCTTCATTTATATTTATTATCCTGTCTGCCATGGGATAGGTCTTCATCAGGTGTTTAACGTCTGCAGTTACGATGTCTTCATAATAACTTCTGTTATAAATAGTGATCTCTCCGCGTCTTGGCAGAGCTTTATTTATACGCCACAGATAATCATGCTCGAGTTCCTCAGGCGAGGGGCGTTTTAGGCAGCATACGGAAACACCCTGAGGATTCATTGAGGATGCAACGTGCCTGATAAGTGAATCTTTTCCGGCGGCATCCATGGCCTGCAGGACGATCACAAGTCCTTCTTTTCTGTAGGAATAAAATGTATGCTGAAGTTCACCCAGGCGGATAAGATTTTTCTCGTATTTTTTTAAGATATCTTTTTTGTCATCGGCTGCATCTCTGCTGTCCGTGGGGATATCCTGAAGTTTACATTTTTTTGATCCATCAAAGCGAAACCTGCTCATGTCCATAAATTTTTCTCCTTTGCCGAAGTCAGATCTGCAAGGGCAAGCGATGAAAAGATAGATGTCGTGCCTGTAAATATACTTCTTAATGTTTATCGGATAAAAAAGTGGTGAATGTTAAATAGAAAAGGTTAAAAATTTAACTTTGTTTTTTAGCGTTGACGTTTTATAATGTCTTTGAACCCTGTGAAAAGAAATGTGAGTTATTCATCTTTTCATCAAACACAAGTTCAAGTATAGGAGTGTAAGAAAATGTTAGTATCTGCAACAGAAATGCTTAAAAAAGCAAAGGAAGGCCACTATGCAGTAGGTCAGTTCAACATCAACAACCTTGAGTGGACAAAGGCTATTCTGCTGACAGCAGAGGAGCTCAAGAGCCCTGTTATCCTTGGTGTATCCGCTGGTGCTGGTAAGTATATGACAGGTTTCAGCACAGTAGCAGCAATGGTTAAGGCTATGGACGAGAGCCTCGGAATCACTGTTCCGGTTGCTCTTCACCTTGATCATGGTACATATGATAACTGTTATGACTGTGTAAAGGCTGGATTTACTTCCATCATGTTCGACGGATCTCACTACGATATCGAGGAGAACGTTGAGAAGACAACTGAGCTCGTTCATGTTGCTCACAAGCTTGGTCTTTCTATCGAGGCTGAGGTTGGTGGAATCGGCGGAGAAGAAGACGGTGTTGTAGGAATGGGCGAGTGCGCTGATCCTGAAGAGTGCAAGAGAGTTGCTGATCTTGGCGTTGATATGCTCGCTGCAGGTATCGGTAACATCCACGGTAAGTATCCTGCTGACTGGGCTGGACTTCGTTTCGACGTTCTTGACAACATCCAGGCTAAGACTGGTGCTATGCCTCTCGTTCTTCACGGTGGTACAGGTATCCCGGATGATCAGATCAAGAAGGCTATCAGCCTTGGTGTATCCAAGATCAACGTAAACACAGAGTGCCAGCTTGTATTCGCTGAGGCTACTCGTAAGTATGTTGAGGCTGGTAAGGACCTTGAGGGTAAGGGCTTCGATCCTCGTAAGCTTCTTGCACCGGGCTTTGACGCTATCAAGGCTAAGGTTAAGGAGAAGATGGAGCTTTTCGGATCTGTTGGAAAGGCTTGAGTCTAAACTCTGCACTTGTTCATACGAATATAGAAAACCCCGGACTGAGAAATCGGTTCGGGGTTTTTGTACTTAATTCTGTTATGACTTTGGCTTACGAAATACGGTTATTATGCCGATGCATACGAGTATGAGGGCAAGTATTCCGTAGATGCTGAAAGCTTCGTTTTGTTCGTGAAGAAGTACTGCGGATAAGAGTACTCCGACTAATGGATTGATGAAACCAAATACTGCGATGCGGCTCACATCATTATGACTTAGGAGCAGTCCCCAGAGGGTGTAGGCTGCAGCGGAGATAAATGCCATATAAGAGAGTAGAAGGAGAGCAAGAGGTGTGTTGATCTCCAGATGACCTCCGGCAAGGAAGCCAAAGATCGCCATTATAAGGCCGCCTCCTGTAAACTGCCATCCGCTTAGTGCGACAGCATTTTCGTCTTTGGAAAAGATCTTTATGAAATTTGCGGCAGCGGATGCCATCAGGGTAGAAATAAGGATGAAGCCCTCTCCGGTTAGAGATAGTGTTCCTGTATTCTGTCCCGGAATCTGTACGATTATTACTCCGGCAAAACCAAGCACGCACCCAAGTACTTTTGTGAGCGTCAGTTTTTCAAAGCGAAATATAAAGGCAGCGGCCAAAAGAGTTAAGAAAGTGGCAGAAGCCTCTATTATGGAGCTGGCAACGCCTGACGCATGTGCAAGTCCTATATAGAAGAAAAAGTACTGGCCGACGGTCTGGGTCATCATAAGGATGATAACGTATTTGATCGAAGCAGGTTTTATGAGCAGTGGTGATCTTTGACGGAAACTGCCAAAGAGTAGTACCATGATACCTGCAAAGAAGAATCGGATGCCGGCAAAAAGCATTTGAGAAGCGCTGTCTCCAGAGGCGATATTCATTAGAGAATAGCCAACTTTTATGCTGGGGAAAGCTGATCCCCATAGAAATGTCGCAAAGAATGCGGCAGCAAGGATCACAGGTGTTTTTGTCCAAATTATTGTGTTATCTGTTTTGGTATTCATTATGTAAACCTTTCCGGTATTTATATATAGGGGTCAGATACAGACCATTACAGAGAATAGAACATTTGAAGTAAAGCGTCAAGAAACAGTGGTTAACATAAAGTGAGATGAAGAGGAGGGTTCTATGCAGAATAGTGTCAGAACTTTCGATGATTTTGGCTTAAAAGGTAATAGAGATGCTGCGAGATATATAGTACCGAGGCCGGAGGCAGTTCTTCATTTCGGCGATATGTCATATATGGGGATTCTGGTTGAGAAGTTATTATCTATCATAAAGGGTAATTCCGTCTGCCTTATCCATAGTATTGATGGAGGACTGACTGCTATTACGCATAATTCGGGCGGGCAGTATTTTAAGGTGGCATGGACAGCAGAGGAAGTGAGAGATCAGGCGCATTTAGAGGCGGCTGTACGATATGCTGTTAATTCTTCAGAATCCGAGCACTTTCTTATTATGTACGAAGTCAGGGAGGGAGATTTCAGGTTTGTGGTTGATCCTGATATAAGAGCTGACGAGGATCCCGGAGACATATTTAATGTTGCACTAGATGATATTCCGATCGAACTTGGTATAGCGTCAAAGATGAAAATAAATTTAAATGAAAAATGAGTTTGAAAGGCTGTTCCTTATGGGGACAGCCTTTTTATGCGAAACTTGTTTAAGGTTGTGTTAAAATAGCTTTGCGTGACTTTTTACATCAGATGAGTCATGATCATATTTTTGGAGGTACATGAAATGAAAAAGAAAGTAATAAATGTCCTGATCTCGTTAGTTTGTGCAGCGTCTATGCTGACGCTCACAGCGTGCGGAGGCAGCAAGTCTGAAGCAGCAGATACTGCATCAGAGACTGAAGCAGTGGTTTCAGAAGAGGGAAGTGAAGCGGCAGATAGTGGATCAGGAACAGAGTATACAGGGAAAAAGTATGAAGCTGTGATCAAAGTTAAAGATTATGGCGATATAAAGGTTGATCTGTATGCGGACGCTGCTCCGATAACAGTTGAAAACTTTGTTAAGCTCTCAAAAGACGGTTTTTATAATGGGTTCACATTCCATCGTATCATCAGCGGATTTATGATCCAGGGCGGAGATCCGCTCGGAAACGGTACAGGCGGCTCAGATGAGAATATTAAGGGTGAATTTGCATCAAATGGAGTTGAGAATAACCTGTCTCACACAAGAGGTGCTATTTCAATGGCGCGTTCAGCAGATCCTGACAGTGCAAGCTCACAGTTCTTTATCGTCCATGAAGACAGCGAATTCCTTGACGGAGAGTATGCCTGCTTTGGATATGTGACAGAGGGTATGGATGTAGTCGATAAGATATGTGAAAACACACCGGTTCAGGACAATAACGGTACCGTAGCAGCAGAGGATCAGCCGGTTATCGAGAGTATCACGATCACTGAATGATAGTCATACGTATGAGATTTGCGGTATGAGGTAAATATGGAAGAACAGCAGAAGCATAAGAGACGTCCGCATTACAGCGGAAAATATCCTAAGAAATTTAACGAAAAATATAAGGAACATGATCCGGAAAAATACGCTGACACTATTGAGAAGGTTATTTCAAAGGGAAGCACTCCGGCAGGCATGCATATTCCTATCATGGTGGATGAAATCCTTGAGGTGCTGGATATAAAGCCCGGTGAAAAAGGTCTTGACTGTACGCTGGGATATGGCGGACATACCTCAAAGATGCTTGAAAAGCTTGAAGGACAAGGACATCTGTACGCTTTGGATGTGGATCCGATTGAGATCGTAAAAACACGTGCAAGGATTGCGGAGCGCGGCTTCGGAGAGGAGCTTTTTACAGCTATACAGACGAACTTCCGAAATATCGATGAAGTAGCTGCGAAATATGGTCCGTTTGACTTTCTGCTGGCAGATCTCGGAGTGTCATCCATGCAGATAGATGATCCGAGTCGTGGTTTTTCCTATAAGACCGATGGACCGCTGGATCTGAGACTCGATCCTGAGCATGGAGAAAGTGCTGCAGAAAGAATTCTTAAGCTGGATGCGGATGAGCTTGCAGGAATGTTTATAGAAAATTCCGATGAACCGTATGCAGTTGAGATAGCTGATAAGATCGCTTTCTATAAAAAACGCGGAAGGAGTTTAGATACTACGACCGCACTCAGAGAATTAATAGAAGGTGTTATTGTTATGCAGAAGGACATTCGCGGTCTATCAGATAAAGAGAAAAAGGATGCCGTGAAAAAGTCCTGTGCAAGAGTATTTCAGGCGCTTCGGATAGACGTAAACAGTGAATTTGAGGTGCTTTACGAATTTCTGGAGAAGCTTCCGGGGGTGTTGGCACCGGGAGGAAGAGCTGCTATTCTGACTTTCCATTCGGGTGAAGACAGACTTGTAAAGAAAGCATTTAAGCAGCTAACATCCACAGGTGAATATGAGTCAAATAAGGATGTGATCCGACCGACACCGGAGGAAAATTTCCGAAATCCAAGAGCTCATTCCACAAAACTGAGATGGGTGAGAAAGCTGTAATGGAGACATAAGAAATAATAAAAAACCGGACGTGCTTTAGAGAAAACTCTGAGCACGTCCGGTTTTTTATGAATAAATAACGCTTAATATTAAAACGATTTTGTTGAGTTCAGTCGTTAGATCTTGAATACACTCAGAGACTCGCTGATCTCTGATGCGGAATCAGATACAGTAGATGCCGTGGAATCAACCACCTGACTGTCAGCTGCAACCTGCTGTGCACTGCTGGTAAGGTCCTCTGTTGTTTCCAGGATTTCCTGTGAACTTGCAGACTGCTCTTCAGAAATAGCTGCCATAGAGGAGGAAATTTCGTCAATGCTGGTGATACGATTGTTCATATCAAGCATTGAATTTCCAACTTCGCCAAGATCATTTACGAGCTTTTCGAAGGTTTCTTCGGCAGTTACAACAGCATCATTACTGCGATTGATCGCCTCTACATTTGCATTTGATTTGTCAGAAAGCGATTTAATCTGTTCAGTAATATCTGTTATGATAGCTGCGATCTTTTCTGTAGAGTTTGAACTGTCTGATGCCAAAGTCGCAATTTCACTTGCAACAACAGCGAAGCCTCGTCCGGATTCTCCGGCTCTTGCAGCTTCGATAGAAGCATTGAGAGACAGGAGGTTCGTCTGCTCTGCGATGGAATTGATGATTTCGATAATGCCTGTTATTTTCTTCGCCGACTCGCCAACATTGTCTACGGCAGAGTTCATCTCGTTCATGGACGCGCTGATATTATCCATATTGAGCTGAACGGCCTTCATATCCTTCTTACCGGTATTTGCACGATCAATAAGCTGCTGAGTAACCTTTCCGGTATGATCTCCGATCTCGGTCAGATCGCTAACTGCACCGGCAAGCTCAGTCGCATTAGTTGCTATTTCTGTGACTGCGTTTGAAATACCTTCCATAGAGTCGCGTATCCTGAGAATAGATTCCGACTGCTCCTGAGTAGCATTTGTCATATTTCCGGCAGTTGTTTTGCTTTCATTAGCCTGATTCTGAAGCTTATCAGAAGAATCTTGAATATTGCTGATCATGTTGCACATCTTGTCAGTATATTCATTTAATTCATCCTGTATCAGTCCGATCTCATCGCCTTTGCCCTTAGGGAACTGTACAGTGAAATCTCCACTGGACATGATCTGTATCTGGTCAGCGAGTGCCTGGATAGGAGTGGATACGATCTTTCGTACTGCAAGGAGAATGACTATCAGCATAACAATGACAACAATTATCATGATAATGTATGCATGGAATTTAAACTCATTCAGCTCTTTTAATGCATCAGATTCATATACAGTAGAAACAAGATGCCAGCTTGTTCCCGGAACAGGACTAGCACAGATAAAGACTTTTTTTCCGCTGTTATCTGTAGTCAGGATAGCCTCTTCGTTTCCGGAATTGATGTAAGCAATAGTATTATTCAGGAATGAATCTTTTGCCTCAGTTAAACTCTTTCCGTTTACGCTTTCGTCAAAGAATGAAATAATATAATCATGGGTAGTATCAATAACAATTACCTGCCCCATTCCCATAGGAGAAAGGGTTTTTACTGTTTTCTGAAGATCATCGAGATAAATGTCTACACCCATTACACCCTTTGTGCCGTTAAAGAAGTCAATTCGTCGCAGATAGGAAAAGCACATAGAATTTGTTGCCTGATCTACATACGGAGCAATAGGGTTAAAGGTGTCATATCCTAAGCCCTCTGCAAACCAGTCTCTGGTAGTTGGGTCATAGTCATCTGCCATCTTTGTTCCGTTTGCAAATACATAATCTCCGTCGTCATAGCCAATATAGATTCCGCTACTTTTCACAGAATCGTAATTCACCGAGGGTTCGATATATTTAAAAATGGCTTCTTTATCCTTAAATTCTATCTGTTCCAGCGTATCGGCGTACTCTCCAAATTTTGCTGTCAGCATTCTGAAACCTGTACCAAGGTTTTGTGCTTCACCATAGGTTTCAGATTTCAGGTCAGCCTTTGTAAGTTCTACTATAGAATTCTGAGCCCGTGATGTGAGCAGCACGATAATAACACCTATGCCGATAACTGTGATCGGTAATAGGATCGTTAATAATAAAGTTCCGATACTGCGTTTTATCTTTTTGTCAGCCTGTTTAATTTTCTTAGCCATAATGTGATCCCCTCCTAAAAGAACACCGGCCAAAACTGCCGAGTGTAACGTTCATGCAATATATCGGAAAAAATAAAAATAAAATAAAGAAAGATCTGACGCAGAAATTGACCAAATGTAATGTGATCATAAAAATGTACAGATTTGTGATATATATAATGATCGATTTCGTCATTGATAATAGGCTTGGAGTCGGAGTAAAGTTAAATAGTATATAGGGAAGATCAGTAAGGAGGATGCATAGGTATGAAAATCGGTTTTATCGGCTGCGGAAATATGGGAAGTGCGATGATCCAGGGAATTCTGGAGTCGGGGAAATGCAGCAGTGGTGATATGATCGCGTCAAACAGATCAGAGGGTAAGCTTAAGAATATCGAAACGAAGTTTGGAATCCATACAACTACTGATAATAAAGAGGCTGCTAAATTTTCTGATATCCTGTTTTTAGCTGTTAAGCCGCAGTTCTATGAAGCTGTGATAGAGGAGATAAAAGATGCAGTTAGAGATGATGTGATCATCGTGACTATCGCTCCGGGAAAGACTATGGCGTGGCTTAAGGAAAAATTTGACCGTGATCTAAAGATCATCCGTACTATGCCAAATACACCTGCTATGGTAAAAGAAGGAATGATAGGGATGTGTGCAAACGAGCATACTTCATCGGAAGAAGTAGAAGTGGTTCGTGATATCTGTGATGGTTTTGCAAAAACAGAGGTGATCCCGGAAAATCTCATGGATGTAGTAACGGCTGTTAGCGGAAGTTCTCCTGCATATGTATTTATGTTTATCGAGGCTATGGCTGATGCGGCGGTTGCCGGAGGAATGCCGAGAGCGCAGGCATATACTTTTGCAGCTCAGGCGGTGCTTGGAAGCGCAAAGATGGTACTTGAGACAGGAAAGCATCCCGGCGAACTGAAGGATATGGTCTGCTCCCCTGCAGGAACCACGATTCAGGCTGTTAGAGTTCTCGAAGAAAAAGGGCTCAGAAGCGCTGTATTTGAATGTATGGAAAAGTGCCTGGAAGTATCAAGGAAGATGTGAGACAAAGAAAACGGTGTCAAATCTACGAAGCTGCAGATTTGGCATCGCTATTATTTTAGGATATGGGACTGCTTCAGTCTCCCTCAACTCCGTCATAAACATAAGCTGAGAGTTCACCGGGAGCCTCATTTGTGATGAAATCATTGTCATCCATGAACTTTGCAAGCGTGATCACTCCGCCTACCTTTGATGAATATTCGACACCGTCACGGCTCATCCAGTCTTTCATGGTCTCGGCATCCTTGTCATTGACCTTTGCAAGGATCTCGGCAGTTTCATCAGGGTTTTCCTCGATGAACTTCATTGCCTCATCAGTTGCCTTTACAACTGCCTGGTAGAGCTCAGGGTTATTGTCGTGGAGAGATGTGGATGCAAGACCTACGATAAAGGAATTGCCCTGAGGCCATACTGTGCTGAAGTCATATACTTCGTGGAGATCAGCATTATCATCTTCCTGGAAAGTATAGGGTGCAGATGTTAAGTGAAGAGCTACACTTCCTGAAAGAAGTGAAGACATTCCATCCGGATGTGCCATTGCTGCGATGTTATTATCGAGCGCATGTGCATCACCAAGTTCTTTTTCACATGCCATAGCGAGAAAAAGGTGCTGGATACTTCCGACATTTACGAGAGCGATCTGATCTGTGCTCTGAATATCGGAGAGAGAGTTTATATCAGCTTTGTTTGTATAAAGCTTATTGGGAATAGATGAAACATTGCTGTAAATCTTGTACTGAACACCGCTTGTGATTCCGGTAATAGCCGGTGCTATACCCATTGCGCCGACATCAAGCTGACCGGAAGCAAAGGCTTCGTTGATCGCAGATCCGGAATTAAGGGTAGTCCATTCAACGTTAACGTCGCCGTCATAATTCTTTTCTATGAGGCCCTTTTCCTGCATGATAGCATAGGGGGCATAGGCAAGACCGTACTGAACTGCGAGGCGGAGAGTTGCGGTTTCACCTTTTGAGGAAGTGCTTCCGGAGGAACCGGAAGAGGCACCGGATGCACCGCCGCAGGCAGTGAGAGATGCAGCAAGTACAGCGGATAAAAGAACTGTTGTGATTTTCTTTAATGAGATCATTTTTTCCCTTTCTTAAATAATTATGCTCGTGTTTTGCAGATCCAAATATAAAATTCTTTTTGTGCGGGCACAATCGGATTTTTTACTTTTGACCCTGTTGTCATATAATTAATAACTAATAGTATTATAAATATCGAGTAATTATTGTCAACTTTTGGGTCTGTGAAACGATGGTGTTACAGTTCAGACGTAAACGGAGCATTTACTGCGGAGTTTACGACCAAGAACGATGAAAAGCCATTGGATTTTGCCCATCGCCGAAGGCGATTTAATTGGCAAAATCCGTTACGTGAGCGAGCTGTAAGCGAGTGAACTGTAACACGATGGTCAGACTGTGAGTATTATCCCTCAAGAGCATCTTCAAAATTTTTCCAAAGTTCGCCGTATCCCGGTGATGCAGGAGTGACGGGTTTGGGAATAGGATTTTCCAGATCTATCTTTAATTCTCCGTGTTTGGACATTAACATAACACGTGTCCCTAAAACGAGGGCTTCCTGAATGTTGTGAGTGATGAAGATAACTGTTAGTTTTTCTTTTTCTGCTATTTCATGAAGCTCTCGCTGGAGTTTATTTCGTGTCATTGCATCGAGTGCTGCGAATGGTTCATCCATGAGCATGATGCGGGGACGAAGCGCAAGTGCCCGGGCAATCGCTACACGCTGTTTCATTCCTCCGCTTAGCTGGTGAGGATAAAAGTCTTCGTATCCGGAAAGACCGATGAGTTCCAGATGTTTTTTTACGATCTTAGTGAGCTCGGTCTTATCGCGTATACCCATCTTTTTCAAGGGATATTCGATGTTACCGCGTACTGTTTTCCAGGGATAGAGCTGATCAAAACTCTGAAAGACCATCATACGGTCCATTCCGGGTTTTGTAACTTTTTTACCGTCTACGAGGATCTCGCCTTCATAGGATTCAAAACCGCAGATGCAGCGTATAAGTGTTGTCTTTCCGCATCCGGAGGGACCGAGTATAGACAGGAAGTCACCCTCGTTTATACTGAAATTCATATTATCAAGTATGTTTTCAGAGTCCGGAGTGTCATTATAATTCTTCGTAAGATTACGTATCTTAAGTAGTGCTTCAGTTGCCATTCTTGACTATACCCCACTTTCTCACGGTTTTTACTTCAATAGTACGGAAAACACCGTATTCAACGACAAGACCTATAATGATGATAACAAGGAGGGAAGCGAAAACACCTGCTGTGTCAAGGTTTGTCCTCTTCATAAAAATGTACCATCCGATACCTGCGCCGCTTCCTGTTGTGCCAAATACCATTTCGATTGAAATAAGTCCACGCCAGGCACGGGCCCAGCCGACTCTCATGCCGGAGAGAACGCTGTTAAAGGAGGCAGGAAGATAGATTCCGGTTACGAGACCAAGCCCTGAAAGACCGATGTTTTTTCCGCTTTCTACATAGATTGATGGAACGGAGCGGAAACCATCAAGGATATTTCTGGACATGGGCCACAGAACACCGTGAACGACGATAACGATAACGGTTGTCTGCCCTATTCCGAACCAGAGGATAGCCAACGGCAAAAGGGCGATTCCGGGAATAAGGTCCATGACGGATACTACGAAATTGTAGATGTAATAGAAATGTTTGCTGACAACGGACAGACCGGAGAGGATAAAAGAAAGAATGATGCCGATTCCCAATCCTTTTGTGATGAGTCCTAAAGAGTATAATGTGTAG
>CAMVTN010000016.1 GCA_947170415.1 uncultured Lachnospiraceae bacterium
TCACATCATCCAGCAGCTCCCTGTCCTCCGGAAACTGCTGCAGTCTCTTATACCTTGTGAGCCTGTCCAAAACATTTCCGTTTCCTCTAAGCGATGTAGCGAAATAAACAAGAGTGGTCTCAAGTTCATGAAGACGTATAAGATCTTCTTCACTCTCAACCTTATCTATCCGTTCTTCTATTTCTCCTCTTCTCCTGTCTATCAACTGGAGCGCTTTTTGATATACGATGGATGTCCTGAGAAGAATCTGATATACAAATCTCAGTTTTTTCTTTGTAGAAAAATCTCTGACCTGATCTCTCTCAAACTGAGATAGTATAGGCGTAACTTCCGAACACACAGTAACGATCTCATCCTGAGTCAGTATAATGCCAAGTGGGATCGTAGTATATGACCTCTGACCATGCCGAACCTCGATCGCAGGAATATCCACAAGTATAAGTGTATATCCTTCCTGCAATTCGATTCGGTTCTTTTCCTCAGGGTCGATAGCAGAAAGAAGATCTTCAATATCGATCTTCAGCTTCGATGCAATTTTTTGAGCTTCTTCATGAGTCGGATCAGTGAGTTCTATCCATGCTCCATTCCTGATAGACTCCACTTCTGTTGTCACATGATGCTCTGTGTAAAAATATCTGACCATATCAATGACTTTCCGTAAATTATTCCTCTGGCAGCATATTCTGAAGCCGGTCAACCAGATCGCTGAAATCATTGGCGAGCTTCATTGCCTTCTTATCTGTTGTCGGACGCTCTTCATACTCCATTTCCATATCAAAAAGAACATCTGCCAATTCCAGAATTTCATCGTCAGAATAATCCTTTGACGGATCAAAGGTGATTTCTGCCATCTTTAACAGTTTTTTTTCATCATCATTAAAATTAAGGATCATCCTGTCTTCCTCCCTTTCTTTTCATTACAGCTTTTCTTTGCGTTCCTTTGCTTTGTTGAGCTCACACAGCATATGATGGCTGGCGATTTTTGACGCGATGAAAGCTGCTGCTGTTTCTAATAGTCTCCTTGTATCCAACGCTTTGGAAAATTCATAATTATCCGCACCGAGATAACCAATCAGCTTACCATTATCATAAAGCGGAACCGCGATCAGACGATTGATATACTGGCGCTTCAGCGTGTCATAGATCAATGTATCTACCTCTTTTATAGATTCCACATCCGGAATATTGATACAGGTGTCATAGTTTAAGAGTTCTTCCCAACCCTTGTACTCTTTCTTATCAAGATTTTGAAGTGTATCTATTTCCGGCTCCACTCCATCTGCACACCACTCAAAAGTATTGCTGATATACTTATCATCCTGCTCCAAAATATACAGTCTGTCAGGATGGAGCATATGACTTAATTCCTCCAGAACCATATTCATCTTGTCATTATATGGCTCATTCGAGATAAGCAGTCGTGCCACACGTATGATACGGTCATCTGTCGTAACATTCTTACTGATGCTCTCCATCTGCTCCAGATCACCATCGATATTCATGAAGGTTATCATGCAGCAGTCAGGTATCGTTGACGGAGAAACCGTAAACTCAGTCCAGTATCCGGTTTCCCTGCTGTATGTCCGGTCATGAAGTTCCTTTTTCTCCATCACCGCCTTATAGCAGTACGGTCCCCAAAGTGAGTCAGCATCTTTTATAGCAGATAAAAATGTCTTTCCGATAAGCTCGTTTTCTTCTTTTCTTACAGCCCTGCAATAACGCTCATTAACATAAACATATTCCGCATCGGTGACTTTTGTCCTGTCTGCGTCAAAGATCAGTCTGAATACAACGACCGCAACCGGAAGATTGTAGAAAAGACTAAGTTCTCTGCTTGACGGAGTTTTCTCATTTTCTATCCGTTTTGCAAACATATCTTCGTGCTTCTCGGCAAATTCCATCCTGCGTCTCGCAACTATCCGGTTCATGTTTTCAACATCCAATGTTTCAGATGCGAAAACAACACCATGGTTAACTGTCAGCCTGACCTTTCGCCCCATTACTTCAGAGATACCCTGAACATCCGCAACTGTATCCTGAACCAGCTTAAGTACATAATTATGATCAGATGAATCAGATAAAATAACAAATCTGCTCCTGTCAACCCTGGCTGCCATTTCAGATCTGCTCATGTGGTCACGGATCTTTGAGCCGACTATCCTCAACAGTTCATTTGCGACAGACTCGTTATTATCCTTTATCAGTTTATCAAACTTCGTTATCTCAAGCTCTGCAACGGCAAAATCATGCTTCTGCTGAGTATAATTCTCATAAAACTTAAGTTCAGTCTCATATGCGGTCTGAACATTCATCAATCCTGACAGTGCATCTATGTGATATCTGTCCAGACTGACTCTTATCTTATTATACTTAGGATTTTCCTCCTCAAAAGCTCCGAGATACCCTACCAGCTCTGCATCCTCATAAACCGGATATTTGCTGGCGATCATCCTGCATTCAGTGCCATCCTTCTTGTGCAAAAGATGGATATTTTTATAGCCATAATCTGTAGAAAAAGCCTTTTTGTGTTCTTCCTCATATTGCTGGATAACACTGTCGTTCCAGACGATATCATCGTCTCTCTTTCCCCTGATATCATCAACGGATCCGATGCCATAGAAATCCAGGAAAGCCTTATTAGCCCCCATATAGCGGCTGTCTTTATCTTTCCAGCAATATCGTATGTCGGTATTCTTCATGAGAGTGTCCCAGAATACCAGTAAATTGTCATGCTCCTCACTGATACGATGTCCGAAAGGTTCTCCGGAGTCACGGATGAACTGGATAACAACATCTTTATCTGAATTAGGAAGCAGCAGTTCCAGTGCAGTTTTCCATTCGTAGTTTCCGTCAGTATTTATAAATCTGAACTCATCACGAATGTAACCCTTACCGGTCGCCCTTATCCTGTCCGCGAGGGTCTTTGGATCTGAAAAAGCACGATATCTTTCATAATCGTCACCATGGACAACACGGCTCGCAAAGAAACTTCTGATTTCTTCCAGACCAAAAAGACGTGTGCCGAAATTTGTAAAGGAACCCTCTCTCATGAGAGCCTCTGCATAGTCCTCGTCCAGATGAAGGATATCTGCAGAATCATATACATACATCAGGCATCTGATATATGTGTCGATAGCATGCTGTCTCTCGGATTCACTTTCTATATGCAGATTTTCAAGTTCCAGCTTCAACATGTATTTACGCTGACTCTGGGCAACAGGCGTCGCAACGAGCCGCATACTCTGTCCGCGATCCATATAGATAAAGACAGTTTCTTCTCCGACCATCTCTACCTGAAGGGCATAATTTCTGTAAATCTTTCCCATCATTGTCCCACGGGCATTCAGATTTGCCTCTGCCTGACTTACAGACATAGTCCCCATTGTAGAAAGAGCTTTCATATAAGCGTCATTTATAAAGTAAAATTTGAAGTTCTTTCCGTCATCTTCTAACAATGCAAGAGCACTGTCCGTGATCACATTGACCTTTCCTACCTGCGTGAAATATCTGCGTTCTTCAGCTGTTTCGACCTTTATCTTTCGCTCTGTTATACTCCGTTTTATATCCTTGGAAAGCATGGGTACTCCGGCATAGCTTCCCTGTATCTTCTGACACCCGATATCCTTAAGGAAAATGTACTGTTCTTCTGTCTCTACTCCCTCGGCAAGTGTCTTTATGCCAAGCTCCTTCGCCATCATGATAGTATGACGGATAATTGTCTTTGACCTTTCATTAAAAGAAGAAAGAAACAGCATATCTACTTTTATCTCATCAAAGTCAAAGTCCTTTAGTACATTAAGCGATGAAAAACCGCTTCCAAAATCATCCATCCATACCTGATAACCAACGCTATGGAATTTCTCGATCTCACTGCGGACCTTTTCCGGATTATCCATCAAAGTCGTTTCCGTGATCTCGACTCTGAGATACTCTCTCGGAATATCATATTTTCTTGCCAGCGCTTCCACTGTCTCAAACGGATTTCCGAGAGAGAAATCCAGACGGGACAGATTAAAAGAAACCGGTACGGCAGCTCCGCCATCTTTCAGCTCATCGCGAAGATCCTTACAAACCTGCTTAACGATAAAATTATCAAGCTTATGGATTATCTTGCTTTTTTCGAGTACCGGGATAAAATCCGCAGGTGATATAAAACCACGTTCGGGATCAAGCCAGCGGCAAAGGGCTTCCTTACCGCACAGATCTCCTGTAAGGGTACGGAGTACCGGCTGATAATATACCTTTATATGTCCTCTTTTTATGGCATTATCGAGATTTCTTATCAGGTAATTTTCGAGTTCTGTTTTCTGTTCTATTCCGGGATGATATTCGCAAAAATATGAACGTTCATCATTTTTTATATAATCACTTGCATATTTTGCAAGGTCGCATGCTACCGCAGGCGTGATCTCATCATCGTCGAGATGATAGATCCCCACCTTTAGTCCGACCATTTCATTTAATTTTTTCTCTATAAACAGTTCATTCAGAGCATCCAGTTTCTCTGTAATCTCATCGGTTTCAGAACATATGACAAAATGATCATCAGAAAAACGTGAAATACATTCATCGGAAAATACAGCATGCAGGATCTCCGCGAAATTTCTAAGGACATTATCTCCCGCAGCAACACCGTAGCGAACGTTCAATGCCTTAAATTCCGTGAGATTTATATAAGCAAACGAATATTTCTCAGGCTCCTCACTCCTGCGATTGGCATCTATCCGCATTGTGATATTACTTAAAAACTGCCTGCGTCCTAATAATCCTGTCAGTTCGTCCGTGTCAAATGCAGAATACCTCGCTCTTGCATCAACTATGAACACATAATAAAGAGAGCCCTCATCCGGGTTCTCAACCTTTCGTCCATATGCTGCTATATACTCTGTTTTGCCATTCTTAGTTTTGATCCGATAATCAACATGATCAAAGTGATCTGATGATATCTGCATCTGCTCCGCTATGCTTTTCTTAACATCTGCTGCATCTTTATAAAAAACCGTGCCTGTAAACTTTCCACCTGTTAATTCCAAAAACTGCTGAAAGTCGTCACATTCAAATAAATCCAGAAGTGCCTGATTGGCATAGACCAGTTCCTCTGTATCATCTGCTCTGTATATAAAGAAGCCGCCCGGCATCATCGCTATTCCATTTAATATAAACTTTTCGGCGTGATCGCCTCCAATAAACTTCTGATCTGTCATTTTACTTCCTCTGTCATCAGCACAGTACTGCTTCCGGAAATGGGTTCCCCCAGATGGCTGTCTTCATATATTTTTCCACATTCTAATATATCATACCCTACCTCGTTACTCTATATTTATTCCTTACTATTATGTTACAATTCTATATAACAGTTCACACGTAAACGGAGCACTACGCTGCGGAGTTTACGACCAAGAAAGATGAAAAGCCATTGGATTTTGCCCATCGCCGGAGGCGATTTAATTGGCAAAATCCGTTACGTGAGCGAGCTGTAAGCGAGTGAACAGTAACCAATTCTATGTAACAAAGCATCCGACAACATCTTTAGGGGGAGAAAAAGATGAATACATATGTTAAAAAACATATTGCGTTTTTCACTGCATTAAGTTTGCTTACAACAGGTTTATCCATTTCACCCGTTTATGCTGTTTCCGATGACACTGCATCTGTGAATTCTTTGAATTCATCAGATTATGTCGGAGAAACTTACGCAGCATCATATACATCTAATATAGATGGTCACAATAGTGTTGCCGATCATACCGGTGACGTGGCATCACCTGTTCTTTCATACCTTTATCCGATAGACAATACTAACCTCATGCGAGTCCAGTCCCGCGGAAATAACAAAGGGCCGGCTGTAACCTGGTACAACTCTGACATCAAGGCCTCCAGGCAAAAATCCATAGAAAAAGAGCTCCCGATCTTTGGTGGTTTTTACGCTGACGGTACATATTATTATCTGGTCACCGGACAAAATAATCATTCATGCGATGATTCAGTAGAGGTATACCGCGTCACCAAGTACGATAAAGACTGGAATCGCCTTGCTTCTGTGGGACTTTTCGGTGCAAATACCTACGAACCCTTTGCTGCCGGAAGCTGCGATATCGTATCCATGGGCGATTTTCTTATCGTTCATACCTGTCACACCATGTATTCCTCTGATTCAACTCACCATCAGGCAAATGCTGTATTTGAAATAAACACGGCTTCTATGACAGTTACCGATCAGCATACAGATGTTAGCAATTCTGATCACGGATATGTATCCCATTCCTTTAATCAATACTCCGTATTAAACGGTGATCAATTGGTTTCAGTAGATCATGGTGATGCTTATCCCCGTGAGATCCATCTCACACGATATCAGGACGACATCACTGACGGAACTTTTTCCGGCGGAACGGTTTTCCCTGCAACTGTCCTTTCGATTCCCGGAACCACAGGTGATAACAATACCGGTGTTACCCTTGGCGGTCTGCAAAATTCCGACGGCAATTTCCTGATCGCAGGTACTTCTGCCTACCGCACTAATACCGAAGCAGAAGCTGTAGATAATAATCGTGACGTATTCCTTGCTTCAGTAGATAATGGCAGCAGTACTGCGGAAGTTAACTACATTACGTCTTATTCCGACGAAAGTGCCTCAAATCCCTTCCTCGTACCTGTAAACAATAATTATTACATGCTCCTCTGGTCCACACTTTCAGGAGAGGATAACAGTAACGGTAAACGCGGCTCTAACGGAAAAATCTATTATCAAAAGATCAAAGCCAACGGAGAACCGGAAGGAAGGATCTATTCTGTAAAAGGTCATCTTTCTGACTGTGAACCTGTGATGTTCAATAATAATCTCACCTGGTACACTACCGACTCTAAAAATAAAACTATATTTTATCTGCTTGATATCGGCACGATGAAAGTTAAAAAGAAAAAACCCAAGACTGATAAACACGGTTTTGCCATGACTGCTACTATTTCTGCAGGAACCATAGTCGGCGGACAGCAGGTTAACCTAAACTCATACTTTTCTTTATCCGAAAATGCTGACTGCTTTTACATCCGTGATAAAGCCGGAAGAATGGCCGGAAGGGTAAACAAAAAAGGCATATTCACAGCCAAAAACAGCGATGCTTCCGGCACCGAGGTCACTGTTGAAGCCCAGGTAAAAGAAGGTTCTTACTTTAACTCGATCAGCGCATGTTCTATCACTGTACTTGAAAAGCCTGTACTGTCTCTTCCAAAAGTACACACAGGCGCTGCAGGATCGACTCTGGACGGTAATACATTCTTTACAACTGAGTCTACTGCGAAACAGCTGCCCGTACGCTGGGAAAGCAGTAAAACAAATGTCGCCGAAGTCGATCCCAAAACCGGACTGATCACCATCCGCGGAGAGGGAAAGGCCAAAATAACTGCTTATTTTGGAGATACAACATCAGGCAATACAGTTAAGCAGAAAGCTGTCAAAGCTAATATGCGTATTTTTTTGAATTAGTCGGAGCAAGAAGAGGTATCTATGGATGATTTCCTTAGCTTTTCATTTAGGATAAACGGACTTCCGGTAACAGCATCTTTTTCAGAAAAAAACATCGAGGAAATATTTGTCCCTCTCCTTTTTTATCTTTCAGAACTGCAGCAGAAAAAGGACGGGCGTCTGATAGTTTTTCTTTCTGCCCCTCCCGCTTCCGGAAAAAGTACACTTGCCGCTTTCCTTCAATACCTTTCGGAAACACGCAGTACCCTGACTCCGATAATATCCATTGGCATGGACGGATTTCATCTTCCGCAGGATCATCTTATGAACAACGGGATCACCATAGATGGAAAAATAGTACCTCTTGCAAAAATAAAGGGATCACCTCCTACTTTTGATCTGGAAGCCATCCATTCAAAAATAGCAGAGATAGCATCCGGTTCAGTCTGCAAATGGCCCTTTTATGACAGAGTACTTCATAATCCCGTGCAGGATGCCTCTACTGTTGACAGAGATATTGTTTTGATCGAGGGAAACTATCTATTATTAGATAAAGACGGTTGGAAAGATCTTAAACAATACGCGGATTATACTATACGGATAATAGCTGATCCTTCCATGCTCCGGCCGCGATTGATAGGGAGAAAGCTTGAAAGCAGCCAGAAACCATTATCTTATGTAGAAAAATTTGTCGACTTCAGTGATATGAGAAATGTGGATCTGTGTCTTAACAATTCTTTTAAGTCAGATCTGACTTTAAGACTTGAACAGGATAATAGCTTTTCCCCTTTGTAAGTTAAAAAGAGCGCCCCGCTATAACGCGAGACGCTCTTTTTTAATAACCCGTTTACAATAATCTTAATGTTTAAACTACGATATATCCCATTAGGACTTACATATCGAAGCTTGCGGTATCCTTATCATTTACGACAAAATATACCTTCTTTTCTTCCGGCTTGATATAAAGCTGAAGTTCTTTGATATCCTCAAGCTTTTTACCAAGATCATAAACCCATACATTCTTAGCGTTCTGGTAAAGAGTATCCAGTTCATAATCCTTACCTGCAAACTGAAGAACGTATCCGTGCTTCGGCTCTGCTTCCTTCTTTGCGGCCGGAGCCTTAGCTGCTGTTTCCTTCTTTGCTGCCGTAGCCTTCTTAGCTGCCGGAGCCTTAACCTCAGCTTCAACCTTCTTATCAGCTTCTTTCTCCGGTGCAGCCTTTACAACTTTTTCTGCTGTTGCAGCTGTCTTTTTTACCTCAGTTGTATTTACAGCTGCAGACTTTTTTACAGCCTTCTTTTTCATACTTCCTCCTCCATATCACATATTTAACACCCACGGGTTACTTTTAGAATAAAACTCAAATCTCTTTGCGTCAATCCATTAAAGTGTAAAATTGAACAAAGGCAGGATCGAAAATATAACGATCCTGCCCAATTTGCTCATGAAACAGCTTTCCCTGTAAGAAAGCTTTCGATTCCTGCGATAGCAATTTCTTCATCTGCACCATCAGCAATGACAGTAAGTTCCTGTCCCTCACTGAAATTAAGAGCCATCATCCCCATGATGCTCTTTGCATTAGCATTACTTGTACCTGACTGGATGTGAATGCCACTGTCATAGCGACATGCAACCTGTACAAGCTCTGCAATAGGTGTTGCAGATATTTTCTTAACTGCCTCTACAATGATCTTTCTGCTTTTCAACTTATCCCTCTTCTTTCTGCAAAAACAACATGCAATCACCGATATACTATCATAGAAATCTTATTGCTAAAATAAAAAATGTTAAAGACGCGCAAAATTCGCCACTTTGCTCACATTTAACATCAAGTTCGTTTTGTTTTTAACTATTTTTGACAATCTATTATCCTAATTAATAATCCCCTCGCTATCAGTCGATATAAACTTTATAAACGTTACTGTTCTGAATAAACGCCTATAAACTGAACAGAATTGAGAGGTAGATAAAATGAAGGATAAAAACCCAGGTTTCTTAAAAACAAACGATCTCGCAATCCTGCTTTTATTCTCAATTTTTATGAACGGATTTGAATCCGGAGGATATCAGGCTGCTCTGATATATATTGGTCAGGCATATTCTCTGGATACACGAGCCCAGGGAATAATGGCTTCCGTCGAACTTTTTGCTACAATGATCGCTCCACTGCTCCTGGGAACGCTTGCAGACAAAATAGGCAAAAAAATAGTACTGGTATTCTTTACCGTACTACGGGCTGCTGCATGCATGATAATCCTTATTGCTACGGGCTCCATTCTTTTTGCGATAGGAATCTTTGCTCTCGGATTTGCTACCAGTATCATCCAGTATGTAGCTATCGCCCAAATGATCGACGGTTACCCGCAGAGCAATCATAAACGTATGGGCCTGATCGCAGCAATGTATGCTCTCGGAGCCGTTATCGCACCTCTTATAGTTGGTAATGCCGTAAAGACAGAGGCGGGGTGGAAAGCATTCTTTGCTGTTGACGTTGCTTTTTCCCTGTCACTGGCTGTTCTCCTCTTAATTACATCATTTAAGCCCCGTGAAACAGTATCTGTAAACGCAGATCTGTCCGCAGACGAAACATTTATTCCCGTACAGCCCAAAGAAGGCATATACGTATATGGTGTAATACTACTCAGCCTGATCATGTTCATTTATGTCGGGGTTGAAAACGGTGTAGGATTTTTCATCACCGGATTTATGAAAGATACAATGAATTCCATGAACGGATATCTGGCACTTTCATTATTCTGGATGGCAATGATCCCCTCCAGAGTGCTTTGCGGTATCTTTTCAAAATATAGACGAGCCCTTCTGGTAGCGGCTCCAACAGGCGCGACCATAAGCCTTGCGATCTTTGCTGTTCTCCGGTCAGAAAGCCTGGCTCTTGTTATAGTATCGATCCTCGGTTTCTTCTGTGGCGCAGTATATCCTAATGTCCTGACATACGCTGCAGACTTTTCCGGACGAAAAACTGCCACCGTGACTGCAATGATCACAGTGGCAACAGGTGTCGGTGCAACAGTTGTATCCGCATCAGTTGGCTTCCTTCAGGCTGCTTTCAGCTTTACAGGTGCCTTCCTGATACTGGCAGCCATACTGGCGCTTGATATTGTATTTGCTTTGCTGGTTATCAAACACGCCGGTGAGAAGACTCAAAAAAACTTGTCTAATTCGATCATGTAACCCTTTTTATCTTTAGCAACGATCTTATACGAAAAATTATAATATTTACCATTTGTCAGGCCGGAAATTTCCTCCTTCTTTCCGGATTTAATAGCTTTTTTCACGAGGCGGATAAATATCTCCCGTTCCGATGACTCCGGATCATTCAGAGTTTTATCTATTGCCTCGTGATCTTTTATGCCCTCACGAGCAACAGAATTCATAAACTCCTCACTCATAAAACAGGTTTTAAAATATTTCTTGTCATAATAAATAAATGCTACTGATCTGCCAATAACATCTATCATTCCAATCTCATTAAAAAAGCTTCTCTCGTCAAAGTTTTCTCCGACCAGATCATTCTTCCTTAAATGCTCTTCCAGATCTTTCAGTTCTGCAGGTCTGCCATAGTAATACCCCTGAACCATCTCACAACCGGATTTTCTTAGAAATTCCAACTGTTCTTCTGTTTCTACACCTTCCATGAGGGTATGTATTCCGAGACTTTTTGCCATAGAAATAACAGGCCGAAGTATCTTCTTCGTCCTCTCGCTAAATTTTCTCATGAATCCCATGTCGATCTTTATTTCATCAAACTCAAAGTCAAGAAGTGTATTAAGCGATGAATAGCCGCTTCCAAAATCGTCCATGAGAACTTCCATTCCCGCGTCATGAAATCTTCTGACAGCATTTCTCGTTCCTTCCGGATCTGCCATGACAGTTGACTCCGTTATCTCTACCCTGAAATACTCCGGATCAAGACCGCTGTCGAGAACCATATTCGGGATCAATTTAGACAGATCTCCTGTTTGAAAATCTGTTCTTGAAAGGTTAAATGAAACCGGGATTATTTCCCGTCCATCTGCCTCATATCGTTTCATGGTCTTAATGATCTGCTGTACGACATATATATCCAGCTTATGCGTAAGATTTGTTTCTTCCAATATCGGGACAAACACCATTGGAGACAATAAACCATACGCCGGGTCAACCCAGCGTGCCAGAGCTTCCAGTCCATAAACCTTTCCATCTAACAGGCGTATCTGAGGCTGATAGTATATTTTTATCAAACCTTCATCAATGACTCTGTCAATATTGTTTACGATATAGTCCCTGTCTCTGTAAGCCTTTCCCAGATCATGATCATACCAGGTACATAAAGAATCATACGTAGCTCTGTCAGAATCACATGCTGTACGAGCTCTGTCGCACGCAGAACTAACATCATCTACTCTTTCTTCATCATTCAGACTATATACATATACTCCGGCTCTCACGGTTAATGACCTGCCGTTATTTGCCTTACGCATTTCATCAAAAATATCTTCTATTTCTTCTTCCAGACGCTCTGCATCTGCCACTGCGTAGAAATGATCTTCTCCAAATCTGGCACTGTGCTCATTACCAAAATGCATACGAAGAATGTCCGCAAATGCTATAAGGACCCGGTTACCTTCTTCCAGTCCAAACTTAATGTTAAACATCCTCAGTCCATTAAGATTAAACGAGATCACAGCAGGAGTCTTATTCGATATTATCAGAGCTTCCTTCTCGATCCTGGCAGAGTTCAAAAAATTAGACATATTAGGAAGACCTGTCAGCTCATCATAATAATTATTCAGGAAAAACATATCCCTAAGATACGGCGCCGAATGCTTTTTTACAAAATCATTTGTCCTGACATAATCTGCCGTTTCATGGTAGGAACCCTCATACATGTAATAAACTACCGACAGACAGGTTCCGTCCTTCGTATACATATTTTGTCCGCGTGAATGAATTACATGATATTTTCCGTCACGTGCAGATTTCGTCCTGTAGACAGCATCATAGATCCCGCCTTCTGTTACAAACTTATCTGCTTCCGCCATTACCCTGTCTTTATCGTCGGGATGGGTATCCCTATACATATCCTCATTCATAAGCTTCTCCGCAGCTTCTCTCGTACAACTGCAAAGCGTGCAGAAGCCATCAGAAATAAGGACCACCACAACCTGATGATCCATATACTGATATATGACAAAAGGCACTGTCGACCTTTCTAATTGAATTCTCTCAGCTTCAGGAAATACGTATAGATCCATACATTTATCCTTCCGTTAAACTCAGTCACTCTATACGCTTTATCGACAATAAATATTTAAGAATTTAGTTTCAGAATCCATATATATTTCTATAAATTCCGAAAACGATTAAGAGAAAAAGATATGCAAAAAGGAGAATATTATTCCAGACCGGCATCTTAAAACGCTTGTATTTGCGGTACTCTTCCAGCATAAATTCAAACATCAAAAACGGTATGGATAATAAAAGAAACGGATTATCATGATACGCAGCTCTAAAGTCCAGCTGAACCATATGCAGTACCATATGCGTCACACCGCATCCCGGACATCTGAAACCGGTCACTTTACGAAACACACAAGGTATCCCCAATCCCGTTATTGCATACCAGAATAAATACACCGTTCCCAGTATTAATACAATGATCTCCGGCTTATGAAGTTTCACGATATCAATTATTTTTTTCATAGACGACAAATGATAATGAAAAGAAAACAGAGAGGAGCTCCAAAAGAACTCCTCTCCGCTGAACACCTATTACTTTAAGCGTTAAACTCAAGCACCTGCTTCAATAGCACTGTTGATCGCATCCTGCATAAGAGCAAATGCAACGATATTAAGACCAAAGATCGCAAGGATGAGGTACAGAACACTGTCAGAACCTGCAGGTCTGTTCATCTTCTGCTTGATAACACCAACTCTGTCACCCATCTTGTACAGCCAGAACCACATGTAAATGTTACATGTAATGATGCTGAACAGAATTACAAGACCACCGCTTGTAGCATTAGGCTCGCCTGCGAGATCATTAACCTCTTCGTTGATCTTGTAAAGCCAATACCATCCGTAAATACCACATGTGATGATGCTGAAGATGATGCAAAGAGCAATGCTTCTTGTCTTGTACTGCGGGTTCATAAACTGATTTCCTCCATAATTCTGCTGGCCATAAACCGGCTGACCGTAGTTCTGCTGACCATAATTCTGCTGTTCATAGTTCTGCTGATTGAAATCCTGCTGTTCAGGCTGACCAAAGTTATCAGGCTGAGTATAACTTCCAGACTGATTGTCCATACCCGGCTCAGGAGTAGCCTCAATCTTTGTTCCGCAGTTCTGACAAAACAGAGATCCGTCAGAAACATGGCTTCCACAATTTGGGCAATTCATCCTTATTCTCCTCCAAAATTTTTATTAAAGAGTTCTATAAACACAAGACTCTTTTCTAGACATAATAACATATTTTGGTGAAGAAAATTATTTTTTCATAAAAAAACAATAAAAGATTAAGAAACTTTATTATCCTTATTTTACTTCTGCCTGTCCAAACGGAATCGATTCATTAAAGTTACGTGCATTTTCCATTGTTACAGCTGCGATCGCCTGAAGTGCTTCTCTTGTAAAGAACGCCTGGTGTGATGTAAGGATAAGGTTAGGGAAAGTTGTCAATCTGGCAACAATATCGTTTGTAAGCCTGTCCTCAGAACGGTCTGTATATACGTTTGTATCTTCACCCTCATATACATCGAGTGCTACTGCATGGAACTTTCCATCCTTAAGAGCGCTTATAAGAGCCTCAACATCAATGAGTCCGCCTCTGGAAGTATTAACAAGCATTACGTTATCTTTCATCATCCCGATAGTCTCAGCATTGATAAGATGATGTGTACCGCCCTCACCCATGATAAGCGGTGCATGAAGAGAGATCAGGTCAGACTGTGCGAGAAGTTCTTCTTTGCTTACATATGTAAGGAGTCCATCCTCTTCCAGCTTTTTATTAGGGAATGCATCCCATCCGAGAACTGTCATGCCATAGCCCTTGCAGATCTTCGCCATACATACGCCGATACGGCCTGTTCCCATGATTCCTGCAACTTTATTATGAAGGTCTATTCCGAGAAGTCCTGACAGAGCAAAGTTATTATCACGAACCTTATTATATGCCTTATGGATCCTTCTGTTTGCAGCCTGAATGATGGTCATGGCATGTTCAGCTACCGCATACGGTGAATATGCAGGTACACGAAGAACTGTCATTCCATATTCCTGCGCTGCCTTATGATCTACATTGTTAAATCCTGCACATCTGAGAAGGATAAGTTTAACTCCGCATTTATTAAGGATCTCTATTACTGGGCGTGATGCATCGTCATTTACAAAGATACATACCGCATCATATCCCTGGGCCAGAGAAGCTGTTTCTTCTGTAAGACGGCTGCTGAAATACTTGATATCAACATTATAAGCACCATCTCCGCGATCCTTACTAAGCTCGCTAAAGAATATGCGGTCATAATCTTTTGTGCCAAAAAATGCAATTTTAAGGATATCTGCCTTTTTATTTTTCGGAGCTTCTTCCTGAATAACCTCAAGGATCTTCTCAGCAGCAGCCTCCTCATCATCTCCATCTACCGTCACGTGCAGAGTCATACCCTTTGCAGAGGCAAGACCAAGTATCTGAAGAACATCCTTCGCATCAGCAGTATGATCATCCGTTGAAATCGTTACAACACTTTTAAATGCAGTACACGCCTGTGCAAGAAGAGCTGCAGGTCTTGCATGAATTCCCATAGGATTTTTTACAACGTAATCAAACTTTTTCATTTTTACTTCGCCTTTCTTTATTACTGGCATTTTTTTGTATGCCTATTATACTCGCAGGATTCGTAATTTTCACCAATCATTAAATATTTAACAATCTTTCGATTTTTCGAGTATTGTACCTGCTTAATTATATCGGATACGATTTAATTAAATTGCAGTGTTAATTTTATGCTATTCGTCACCGGAAATTGATTTCTTTTTGTTAATTAGCTTTATACGGCTGATGATAATCCCTGAATATACGTCATTTATTACAAAAATATGTCAAACTACCATTCACATAAACATTTTTTTGTATTCTGAGCATTCAGCTTCATATCCTGTGTACCGATATGAATGTATATGGAGGAATCTCACTATGTTTGGTAAAAAAAAGAAACAGCAGCCACTTGAAACTTTGATCACGGACGGCGGTGTAACTGAGAAAAAAGATGTTATGGGACATATCGCTATCGGACTATGCACTGCCGTAATGATCTTTCTGATAATCCTCGGAGTTCTCGCTGTCATCAACGCATAAAGGTGGTTAATATGAGTGACTTTGAACACTACAAAAAACGATTATATGAAATAATCGAAGCTTCAACCGGAGACGATCTGACAAGCCACGCCTACGATCTTATGACAATGACCGCAGTCATTGTCGGTCTTCTCCCGCTCACGATGAAGACAGAGACAAATTATATCCGTCTCATTGATATCACTACCACGCTCATCTTTCTATTTGACTATCTCGCAAGATTTTATACATCCGATTACAAGATGGGAGTAAAGAGTTATATTGCATATATTGCATATATACTTTCCCCTTTGGCAATAATCGACCTGTTATCCATTATTCCGATCGTCAGCCTTATCATGCCATCACATCCTCTTGTTCGTCTTTTGAGGATTTTCCGCATTTTCAGGCTTATTAAGCTTGTAAGATACTCGAAAACCATGGTCAATATCACAAATGTGCTGCGAAGGGTCCGAAAACAGTTAATAGCTGTCCTGCTCCTGACTATCACCTATATTTTTGCTTCAGGAATGATCATCTTCCAGATAGAGCCGAATCTTTTTAATTCATTCTTCGATGCACTTTACTGGGCTACGATCTCACTTACCACCATCGGCTATGGTGATATTTCACCTGTCACAAGCGCCGGTCGTCTTGTGACCATGGTCTCATCCCTGATCGGTGTCGCTGTTATCGCATTACCGTCCGGCATCATCACCGCTGCCTACATGGACGAGATCAAAAAGAAAAAGAGCAAACTTGAACTGTAAAAAGTACTTAATCGTCCTTGACTATAATCCATTATATGATATTATTTAGTTAGAAGCAACTAACTTATATTATCTTGTTTTTGAAATGAGGTGGGTTACAGTTCATACGTAAACGGAGCATTTACTGCGGAGTTTACGGTCAAAAAAGTTGAAAAGTCATTGGATTTTGCCCATCGCCGGAGGCAATTTAATTGGCAAAATCCGTTATGTGAGCGAGCAAAAAGCGAGTGAACAGTAACTGAGGTGGTAGATCATGAGGAAAACGATCAAGAAAAGAATTAAGATTATTAAAAAACTGGCACATATAGTTTCTCATAAATAAGAAAAGGGAGATGAAGGTGATCGATCCTTCATCTCCTAATTAATTTACCACACTGACGGGAAACCCAGTGCTATAAAGATCTCATCTTTCGGAACTGTAAATATATTTTCCGGCGAATCAAACTGATCTGCATCTACTATGATCATATGTCCATCATCATCAACCACCGCAAGCTGATCGTCATCCAGTATCTCAGCCATTACAGTCGCCAGATACGAATAATCAAACAAGTTATTCTTAAGTCTTTCAAAAACTTCATCATATTGATCTGCCCGTCCTGAAAGTCCCGCAAGAAAAACGGATTTTCCATAATCCGCAAGACTTAGTGTAAAGGTGATCGTTGGTCTCGGTGCAAGCCCTCTATTAACCATCCATTCATTGTCATGTGCGATAAGAGAAAAATCTCTGGACAGCATATAGATATGCAAATGCGCCTCTTCCACTACCGGCTTCTGGTCTTCTTTTTCGATATATCCAAAAAGATCGCCGGTCTTTTTTATCATCCGTTCTTCTCTCGCATTTGGTCTTTTTTTCCTGTGTTCACCGACAAACTGATACTTATCAGGTGCGATCTCCTGCATGATCATATAATGCTGAGTTCTGGAATGAAACAGGATCATGGGAACTAGCTGATCTAATCTATATTCCAGTTCATTTGTGGGATTATCTGAGATCACATGCTTGTTTACCAGATACCCTGCGCCTTCCTTATGACTTACCACATGGAGTACATGATCAAGATCATATACAAAACAAGTTGAATAGCCTTTCACAATAGAAAGCATATGCTCCATTATTTCCGGCAGGTCTTCTTTTTCCGTTATTCCAAGTATTGCACCTTCTGACGGAGCGATAAACGACGAGATATCATGTCGTCCGGTAACACCGAAGTCCCTGAATGTCAGTTTCCTGACTCTCTTCTCTTCCATCTGCTCTCCTTCCTCCAGCTGCTGATCTATTATTTCCTTTCTCTACTATAAAAATAGCAATCACTATCAAAAATCCTTTTTGTGCAGGCACGATCAGATTTTTTACTTTTGACTCTTTGTAATCATATATCGGATAAATATCGTATTTTGATTAGTAACGTCGCCGTCTGTTTATCCGCCTGTACTCTGCACTTCCATCCAGTTCCGTGATCAGGTTATGACGCGCACATGCCCTTACCATCGTATAAGCTGCATAAATAAATATCAACGACATCACATACCATGGATATCTTTCCGGCTGCCCCTTTGCTCCGAGTACTTCACTCTTAACAGGCTCTGTTTCTTCTATTTCTTCATTAACACCTTCAACCTTGTCGTCCTTCGCCGGTTTCTCTGAATCATCCAGCAACTCAAACTGCGTACCGGTCTGACTCTTTGAATATCCTTCACTTTTCTCAAATTTCTGTCCTGTCAGATCACTGATAGTTTTTTCAATTTTTTCCGGTTCTTTTCTTTCACCAAGAACGGCGCTATCTTCAGGATCATATTTGCCATCATTAGGATCTTCCAGATCTTCAACTTCTTTTATCTTTGATGATGAACTTCCCGATGATCTGCCAATATTTCCTTTGCCACTAACGTTATAATGTGTTCGGATATCTACATCATCTTTTTCCTTTTTCCCTACTTCCGTAGTATCCGATAACTTTTTCGTTACCGTTAAAGACCCATAACGCAAAGTGATGTTGTAGTTATCGACATTAAAGTCACCGTTATTTTCAACAGAAAATGTATTACTGCTGCTTCCAACATCTCTCTGGCGCCCACTCATATTTATTTTTGCCTTTTCTCCATCAGCATAACCATCTCCGCCTACGGTGAGCGAATCCTTTACTAATTCTTCTCCATCGTATATCTTTCCAGCAGTTGCCGATGTTAATATCAATTCTCGTGGGGTTATCGTCAAAGTTCCATTTATAACCTCATCAATCTGAAACTGCTCCGAAACATCATCACCTGATCCATCGTAAATCCGGATTTCGTTGTCTTCCTCATCGGATAAAGCTATTTCGGTACTGCCTGCATTCTTGATCTTTTTACTTTCTATACGGGCCGTGACCATATACTCCGTAGGATCCTCTGTTCCGATCATCGACAATTCCTGCTCTTCATCTATCTTATGACTCTTTCCGTCATACTTTATATTGATGCTATTGATCGATACTTTGATCGATTTTTTGAAAGAGCGGTTATCGTTTATATGGACTCTAAAGAATTCAGGGGCACTAACTCCGTCCTCAGACAGCCGGTCAAGTCCATCTATGGTCCTCATATAAAACGGCACAGTAACAATGACTGCATCACCTGTATATACTCTGATGCGACGTGCCTCATCTTCCATAAACAACTCGGCTATACTAGGATTTTCTGAGCTGATATTTGAATAATCTATCTCAGCTATAGGATATGCCTCATCTATTTCCGGAGCCCTTCTGTCCGCATATCCCTGAAAGAGATCTATCGCACTAAAGTCACCGTTCTCGTCTAATATCACAGTATAGGTTTCATCTCTATTATCATCAAAGTATAACTGTATTTCATTCATCGAGGATGTTCTATCATTTTTATCTTTATCCTCTTTATCATCATCGTCTTCCTGATAAACATCGCCATCAGTTGTGGTTTCTTCCGGTATTTCATTAACCGGTGGTACTTCATTTACCGGATCTATTTCTCCCGGAACTTCTCCAACCGGAGATTTTTCATCAGGAATCTCCTCTACAGGTTTCGGAGAATCCTCCTCACCATTATCGTCACCACCGTCTCCCTGATCATCGTGTTTACCTGTATCGTCGCCATCATCCTTTACAGGCTCGCTTTCTTCGCCGGATTCAGTAGGAGAGTCATTTGCAAATGCGCATACTGAGATATTTGCCGTCAGCGATACTGCCGCAAAAGAAATAGCTAAAAACAGACTCAAAGCATTTAATTTCATTCTATTCATCTGTTTTCCTCCATAAACTCATGGTTTTGGGAATGCCTGCATTTCAAAAGGCACGATAATATACATATCCTGCTATCTTATATATCGGCAATTCATGTATACAGTATTATGGTAATAGTAAGAAATTTTCCTATAAGATAAAAAAGCTGATGTAACTTTTTTATCATTAGTTACATCAGCCTCTTTTTTATATTTATTGTTTTACATTAACCCATGCCGAATGCTGTCTTGAACTATCATAGACTGCATTGCATATCCGTACTATCTGTATTCCGGAATCCACATCAGGAAGGATTTTGCTATCATCCGCTCCGAAATAAAACTCTTTGAACAACTCGATAACGCTCTCGTTAAAGCCTCCGTTAAACGCGCTTATCTCAACAGCTATAGGATCATTCTTTTTCCCATGATATAGCTTGTTTGGATCTTCTTCATTCCACCAGACAGAACCATCCATCATATCCACTTCCAAAAATAAATGATTACTTCTTCCATGTGATATTTCGGACAAAAGAACATTTCCCATTGCTCCATTCGAAAACTGAAGTGTTATGGATGCAGCATCTTCACTATCAATATGGATCCTTTTGTCTCCAAAATCTTCTTCCATATTGTCATCTTCCGAACTCATAACACCATCATTAAGAATGCGGTATTCTGCAGCTTTCTTAAAAGTCGCTGACACACCGGTAATATTGCTGCCAGTAACAAACTGTGCCAGATCGAACCAGTGACTCCCTATTTCTGTTACAGCTCTCATAGGACCTGACATATCCGACCTGTACCGCCAGTCATAGATCGAAGGAAGCGCGTGAAAATCCTGCATATAATTTCCATGAACCAGTACAACCTTGCCGTATTTTCCGGATTTTATTACTTCCCGTATCTTTTTAACAGCTGCAAAAAAACGTACATTATGATCAATGACCAATCTGCCGGTCTTCTTTCCATGTCTCAGGTTTTCATCCATGAATCCGCGAATATCCTGCGCTTCTTTTTCAGTAATGCACAGCGGCTTCTCGCATATAACATTTTTTCCGGCTTTCAGTATCTTTTTTATTAATTCAGCATGAGAATTCGGAGGCGTACATATATGTACATCTGTTACATCATCCTCCATTACCTCTTCTACAGAAACCCCATATGAAGGTATATGATTTTTTTCTGCAAATCTTTTGGCAGAGTCTCTGTGTCCGGCTGCGACACCAGCCACCTGTATTCCCAACGCCTTAAGCGCCTGTATATGCATATCTGCCGCAAAACCGGCACCTATGATCACTGCTTTACGCTTCATCTGTTTTACCTCTTTAGTTACTTTGTCCAAATAAATAATCCTTTTTGTGCAGGCATGATCGGATTTTTTACTTTTGGCCCTGTCATATGACACGAATTGCTACGCTTCTTTTGACCCTGTCATATTCATTGTATCAATTTAAATCTGCAAATGGAATCAAATCCATGTATAATCGATGACAGGTTCAAAATTTAGAAATTACGGAGTTTATTCATGAGAAAGATTGTTGCTAAATTTGGCGGTACATCACTGGCTGATGCTGCCCATTTCCGCAAGATAAAAGAGATCGTCTCTGCTGACACAGATCGAAGATATATCGTCGCTTCCGCTCCCGGTAAGCGCTTTCCCGAAGATATTAAAGTTACTGACCTTCTCCTCTCCTGCTATGAAAAGGCAGCTAACGGTCAGCCGTTCGAAGATACCTTACTCGCTATCAAAAATCGATTCCAGGATATAATCAGTGACCTTGATATAGACTTTCCACTTGATAAAGAGATCAATATCATCAGAGAGCACTTATCCGCCAATCCTGAAAAAGATTATCTTGCAAGCCGCGGAGAATACTTAAATTCAAGAATCCTTGCAAAGTATCTGGACTTTCATTTTGTTGATCCTGCCTGGTGCGTTTCATTTTATCCGGACGGAACTCTTAACGAACCTATGACAAAAAGAGCTATGGGAGCATCCCTTTACCCTCTGAATCATGCAGTCATCGCGGGATTCTACGGTGCTGATGACGAAGGAAAGATCCATACATTTTCACGAGGTGGTTCAGACGTTACAGGAAGTCTGGCTGCATGTGCAGTAAATGCGGACCTCTACGAAAACTGGACCGACGTATCCGGTCTATTAGCCGCAGATCCTCGCATCGTTGATGATCCGAGATCAGTTGAATATTTAAGTTATCGAGAGCTTCGTACTCTTTCCTATATGGGTGCCTCCGTATTGCACACTGATGCCGTACTTCCTGCATCCGAAAAAGGCATTCCCATTAATATAAAAAATACTGACAGACCGGAAGATAACGGAACCATGATAGTTCGTAAACTTCCCAAGGGCGAGACCCGTTATCCAGTCACAGGAGTTGCAGGTCGGCTCGGAATGACCGTTATACAGGTCGAGAAAGTCATGGTCAGCGATGGATCCGGTTTCAGCGCTATAATGCTCGATATCCTTAAACAGAGAAATCTTCCTTTCGAGCAGTGTCTTACAGGTATCGATACTATCACACTCGTTATCCGCAGTGACCTCATCGCCGACTGTAAAGATGACCTTTTGACAGAAATCCAGTCTGTCTTAAAACCCGACTTCCTCGGAATTAAGGAAAACCTGTCTATGATTGCTGTAGTAGGTGAAAAGAGTACAGAATCGTCTGATGCCAATATCCAGGTGCTGTACGCTCTTAAAAAAGCCGGTATCGAGATAAGTACCATTAATCAGGGTGCAGGAAAACTGAATCTTCTTATCGGTGTTCCGGAAGAACGCTACGAAGATGCGATAAGTGTTATTTATTCAGCAATAGATGAATCACAGAATGTCGCTATATAGCAGAAAATCGGGCAGGAGACAGCTCCTACCCGATTTTTTTTACTGCATTATCATTGCCTTAACAGTCTCGATAACACTCAAGATCTGGTATTTTATAACATAGATCGGATCATTATAATCCATATAATCATCCTTTATTTTTTGAAGCAGCGGATATATATACTTCTCCGTTTCATCAACATATTCGATCATTTTTTTCCTTGAAAATGCAGATGCCATCGTAGAGATATTATTGCACCGGTCCAATGCTTTAACTATCGCAGCTGTCCTGTCTTTCGATAGTCCATCATAATAATCTCCCAAACTCTGACCATCATGTTTAGTTAACAGCGCTACTGAATGCTGAACTGATTCAGAAAAAGGCAGTTCATACGGCTTTACATCACAATCCTCACAAACATCATGCAGTAAGATGACCGTGAGTACCTCGTCATTTCGTATCCCCAGTGCATGCGCATGGCACGCCATCATAAGCGGATGAATAATATACGGAACTTCTATCTCGGGATTAAACTTATTAGCCTTACGCAACGCACCGCTATGCATAGTCTGGGCATAGCTTAACGCCTTCCACGTCTGTTCAAGCTTTTCCATCTGAGCAATCGTCTTCAAACGGGTAAACATTCTTGATTCAGAAAACATCCTGTCCTTTACAGTCCAGGATGGCTTTGCGTCCATTTCAAAAAGATCTCTTCCCGAAATCTGCAAAGCATCAGCTATCCTTGCGAAAGAACTTCCTTCCGGAAGAAACTGATTATCTTCCCAGGCTTTGATCACTTCCACTGAAACAAAAACCTGCTCCGCAAGTTCCTCCTGCGTCATTCCTAATGACTTCCTTCGTTCAGATATTCTTTCACCAATGGTCACTTTTATGCCTCCCGATCTTTAATCAAAAGGTAACTGACATTACGTATCTATGGTAACACAAAAATGCCCGTCCAAAAATATGTTACTGAACCGTTTATGTGTGAATAACAACAAAAATATGAACTGTATATTATTTTGTACGTTAAATTTTTTGTTTTGGTATACATTTTTGTTTTTTGTATCCGATATACAGGATGTGAGGGTTAGAGAGATATTAATACGCATGATGGGGGATGTGTATTAATGAGGGAAGTGTAAATAGTAAGGCTTCCTGTGAGCAGAATGTGGGCAGAACTACCGAAAACGGCGGTCCTGCCCACATTCGTTTTAAAAGACGCAAAAATGATAAAAAAGTTCTTGCAATTTAAATCAAATAGGTGTAACATATTAAATCGTCGATGGGCTATCGCCAAGCGGTAAGGCAACGGACTCTGACTCCGTCACTTCGAAGGTTCGAATCCTTCTAGCCCAGCTTTTTACAAAGCCTTGGAGAATTTCTTCTCCAGGGCTTTTTCGTTATATCTTTTTACATTTCTTATTTTTTTACTAATGTAAGTACCACTTCACCTGTATATGTTCCTGCTTTGTCAAAGGAAGATTCCGTAAATACCAGATAATAACTGATCAATTGTTGTATACAAATCTATCATGAGAGAAGAAAAATGTTGTGAAGAGCCTGTGAAATAAAATTGATTAATCTTTGTAACGGAGACAACGGCAAAAGACTACGTTAAAAGGCAGGAGAACCGGTCTCCTGCCTTTTATATCACGAAGCTTCACTGTCTTCCTGCCACACTATACTGTCCTTTTTTACGAAGGGCCGGATCTCTCCGCCTGCCTTTCTCTTCTTAATATGATTCAGCTCATAGTCTTTCAGAGATTCAATAGCCTCCTTTGAAAGCGGTATAAGCGCCATCATGTTAAAAATGGTCATAAGTCCTATTCCTACATCCCCGAGATCCCATACAAAGGTATATGCTGCCATGCATCCGATAAACAGATTTATGATAGCGATCACTTTATATATCGTCTGCGATGTCCAATTATCGCCGAAAACATAAGCGACATTTCCGCGGGCATAGAACAATACTCCGATAAATGTTGAGAAGCAGAAAAACCAAAGTGTCAACGCTATAAATATCACACCGATATTTCCAAAATGATATCTCATTGCTTCCTGCAGGAGATCCATTCCGCCAAGCCCTGCCGTAACACTGTCCGGAACCAGCAGCATCATAAATGCTGTACAGCTGCATATCACGATCGTATCTATAAATACGCCAAGCGCCTGCAGCAGACCGGATTTTACAGGATGGCTCACATCTGCCGCTGCCGCTGCACACGGTGCTGAACCTGAACCAGCCTCATTTGAGAAAAGCCCTCTCTTTACACCATTCATAAGTATCGCGCCAAAGGCTCCCGAAGCTGCCTGTCTGAATCCAAACGCTTCCTGGAATATCCTTCCAAAAACCGAAGGCAGTGCGCTTATATTTGTAACGATCACAAATACTGTAAGCACGAAATAAAATGTCGCCATTACAGGAACGATCACATCCAGAACCTTAACAGATATATTCTTTCTAAGTACGATGAATGCGCTTATCGTACAAAGTATAACAGCTGTAACAATAGGTGGCACATGAAACGCATTATCAAATGCCGATGATACAGAGTTTCCTATGACCTGACTGATACCGCACCAGCAAAGCAGTCCTGAAAGAGCAAAGAGGATCGCCAGGATACTCTTTTTCTTTTTACCCTTAAATAACGCATGAAGATAATATGCCGGGCCTCCGCGATAGCCGCCATAAAGTGGATCCCTTTCTTTGTAGATCTGAGCCAGAGTCGATTCTATAAAAGCTGTACTGGAACCAATGATAGCAGTGATCCACATCCAGAAAACCGCACCTGCACCACCTGCAGAAACTGCAGCTACTACTCCAACAAGATTTCCCATTCCGACACGTGTAGCCGTAGAAACGATCAAAGCTTCCAGACCGGACACAGCATTTTGCTTACCGTTTGTTTTTCCATTTTTCTTTTCAACTGCGACAGTCAGCATTTCCGGCAAGAGTCTAATAGGCAAACAGCGTGTTATGACTGTGCAGAATATGCCTGCCGGTATAAGCAGAATGATAAGCAGCGAAAGCCCCAGTGATCCGCCTCCCGGCAACGAGATCGTAACAAGATCTCCCCACAAAAGATTATAAATAGCTGTAACTAAACCCATAATTTTGATCAACCTTGTATTTGATTATTTTTAATGTGACGTTGATACATTTTACTATCTAATCAAGTAAATTTAAAGCGTTACGCTTTAACTTCTTAAAGTGATAAAGAATGATCATGAAAGTTTAGGTTTTATAAGGGTTAGCAGACATTTGTCTTTGTACGACGCACAAATCAAGTGGTGTTGTATTTTGAAATTCATGTACCTTGCACAATCATCAGCATTAAATGTATACAACATGTTTAAAAATGCCTATACAATGTCTATGAAACCAACTTTGTGGTTGACATACTGATTATTTTTGTTATTCTGTATGTCGATAGATACATTTCTGTTTCTATAAAGACCTGCTGCAGAAATTTCGTTATTTACTGTGAAAAGCTCATCGGACAGGGCCGGTCGTTGCCGAAGTGGCGTGGAGCCACATATTGATCGAGTTAAAAGCTCAATTTTATAAGATGGTTACTCTATAACCGGTGTTAAAAGCACACTTGTGAAACGTTCAATAGGCAATCTGACAGAGACAGATCTGAAATGATTAAGAGAATGATAACAGGCAGTGCTGTAATACGCGGCACTGCCTGTTTTTTATCGTTAGGATTCTCTGATTCCTATAGGTTTAAAAACAGAATGCCGTAGTCTTTAAGTTAGGGATGAGAGGAAAATGAATCTTGAAAAACAGAAAAAAGCGCCGATCTATGATGCCTTAGAGCGCTTTCGTAAATTGCATGTCGTTCCGTTTGATGTGCCGGGACATAAAAGAGGCCGCGGAAATCCGGAGCTGGTTAATTTCCTTGGACAACAATGCGTAGGGATCGATGTTAATTCCATGAAACCGCTGGATAACCTGTGTCATCCGGTTTCCATCATCAAGGAAGCTGAAGAACTTGCTGCAGACGCATTTGGAGCTGCACATTCTTTCCTTATGGTCGGAGGAACCACTTCCGCCGTGCAGGCCATGGTACTGTCTGCATGTAAAGCGGGTGACAAGATCATCCTTCCTCGAAATGTGCATAAAAGCGCCATAAACGCACTTGTTCTCTGCGGTGCGACTCCGGTTTACATCGATCCAAAAGTAGATACTGAGCTTGGCATACCTCTTGGAATGGAAGTTGCCGATGTAAAAAAAGCAATGGAAGAAAATCCCGATGCCAAGGCAGTACTCATAAATAATCCTACTTATTACGGAATCTGCTCGGATCTCAGAACTATCGTAAAAATGGCTCATGAGCATCACATGCTTGCGCTGGTTGATGAAGCTCACGGAACACACTTTTACTTTAGTGACAAACTTCCATGCTCTGCCATGGAGGCAGGGGCAGATATGGCTTCCATTTCCATGCATAAGTCAGGAGGAAGCCTCACCCAGAGCTCCTTATTACTCCTCGGTCCTCAGATGAATCCCGGATATGTAGGACAGATAATCAACCTCACACAGACTACGAGCGCTTCCTATCTGCTGATGGCGAGTCTCGATCTCTCTCGCAGAAATCTTGCTTTACGCGGAAAAGAATCATTTGAAAAAGTTGCCCGTATGGCCGAGTATGCACGTGAAGAGATAAATGCGATCGGCGGTTACTATGCTTACGGAAAAGAACTGATAAACGGTGGAAGTGTTTATGACTTTGATGTAACGAAGCTTGCTGTCCTGACTCACAGGATCGGACTTGCAGGTATCGAAGTATATGATCTTCTTCGTGATGAATACGACATTCAGATGGAATTTGGAGATATAAGCAATATCCTTGCATATATTTCGATCGGTGATTCTATTCAGGATATAGAACGTCTGGTAGGGGCATTATCTGATATCTACAGGTTATATTCAAAGCCGGAGAAAAAGCTTTTTTCCGCAGAGTATATCTCACCCACTGTCGTAACTACTCCACAGACGGCATTTTATGCGGATAAAGAATCTCTTCCGATAATGGAATGTGCAGGACGTGTCTGCGCGGAATCAGTCATGTGCTACCCTCCGGGAATACCGATCCTGGCACCCGGAGAAGTGATAACCAAAGACATCATAGAATACATCCGCTTTGCCCAGGAAAAAGGCTGCTCTATGCAGGGTCCTGAGAGCGACGATATCTCA
>CAMVTN010000017.1 GCA_947170415.1 uncultured Lachnospiraceae bacterium
GTGCTTTACTGAGATCCATCTGTACCGGTTCGGGCTTCTTTTCTTTCTTCTTATCCTTCCCCTTCTCTTCCTTCTTTTCCGGATACATCTCATCTACTATCTTTGCCACATCCTTAGGATTCATCCTCTGGAAAAGTGTCTCGGGATCTTCAGTTACCTTTGTACCCGATACAAATCTTCCGGCTTTATCGAGGTCATCAATATCCGGCATTTCAGTATTCAGCTGCTTTAAAATCTTCTCAGCCGTTTCCGGAAGGAAAGCGTGAAGAAGTGCTGCGCCGATCGTGATAGAATCCGCAAGATTATAGAGAACCGTGCTTAAGCGGTCCTTTTTTTCCTCTTCCTTACCGAGGATCCAGGGTTCTGTCTCATCTATGTATTTATTACATCTCTTAAAGAGGTTGAAGATGTGGGTAAGGGCATCTGCCACCCTGAGCCCCTCCATATCCTTTAGTACCTTGTCTCTGGTACCAAGTACCACTTCATGGAGGTCATCATCAACAGGCTCAGTTACTTTCTTATCCTCAAGGACTCCTCCAAGATACTGGTTACTCATGGAAATGGTCCTCTTGACCAGATTTCCGAGAGTATTGGCGAGATCGGAATTAAATCTCTCCACTATAAGATCCCAGGAAATAACTCCGTCTGTTTCAAAAGGCATCTCATGGAGCACAAAGTAACGTACAGCGTCCACACCGAATATCTTCACCAGATCGTCGGCATAGATAACATTGCCCTTGGATTTACTCATCTTCCCGTCTTCCTGTAAAAGCCAGGGATGTCCGAATACCTGCTTTGGAAGAGGTATATCAAGTGCCATAAGGAAGATAGGCCAGTATATCGTATGGAATCTGATGATATCCTTGCCGATCAGATGAAGATCCGCAGGCCAGTACTTATTGTACATATCCGTGGAATTACCGTCTGCGTCAAATCCTATACCCGTTATATAGTTTACGAGAGCATCCAGCCACACATAGACCACGTGCTTTGGATCGAAGTCCACGGGAATACCCCATTTAAAGCTGGTCCTGGACACGCAGAGATCCTGAAGTCCCGGCTTCAGGAAGTTATTGATCATCTCGTTCTTTCGCTGAACCGGCTGAATGAACTCCGGATGGCTCTCGATATGCTCAATAAGCTTATCCGCATACTTACTCATCTTAAAGAAATATGCTTCCTCATGAGCCGGTGTTACCGGACGTCCGCAGTCAGGACACTTTCCATCTACGAGCTGGCTCTTTGTCCAGAAGGATTCACAGGGTGTACAGTACATTCCCTCATAAGATCCCTTGTAGATGTCTCCCTGCTCATAAAGCTTTGTAAAGATCTTCTGAACCTGTTTTTCGTGATCTTCGTCTGTTGTACGGATAAAGCGGTCATAGCTGGTATTCATGAGATCCCAGATCCTCTTTATCTCTGCTGCTGTCTTATCTACATATTCTTTAGGTGTAACACCTGCTGCAGCGGCTTTCTCCTCGATCTTCTGACCGTGCTCGTCTGTACCGGTCTGAAAATGGACGTCATAGCCCTCCTGTCTCTTGAAGCGGGCGATTGCGTCTGCAAGGACGATCTCATAGGTATTTCCGATATGAGGCTTGCCGGATGCATAGGCGATAGCTGTTGTGATGTAATAAGGTTTTCCGTTTACTGACATTTTTCTTCCTTTCTATCCGTACTCCGCTCTGCCCCCTGCAGAAAGCGGCGGATCGCCGGCTTATGGTGCCGGAAAATATGATACACTATCGGTATTCATGCGAAAAAGCCGATAGTTGTTTTAAAGGTAGCACAAGTGTATAACAGGGTCAAGAAAAGCGCATAGAAGAAACGCGGAATTTCGCCTTTCATAAGATTTTCTTAATGATTGTTTACATTTTTATACATTGATGAAAGGAGCCACATTTATGGCAGATCAGTTCTCAAGAACAGCTCTTTTGATAGGGCGTGAAAACATAGAAAAATTAAAAAAATCCCACATATGTCTCTTTGGGTGCGGCGGCGTTGGCGGTTTTGCCGCTGAAGCTCTGGCACGAAGCGGAGTTGGTACGTTTGACCTCGTAGATAACGATGAGGTAAGCCTCACAAACATTAACCGCCAGATCATCGCGACTCATAAAAGCATAGGCATGAAAAAGACAACCATTCTTGCAGAAAGGATCCATGACATAAATCCGGAAGCAGTTGTAAATGAACACGAATGTTTCTTTCTACCGGAAAATGCCGATCAGTTTGATTTCACAAAATATGACTATGTTATAGACGCAGTAGATACCGTGACTGCCAAACTTACGATCATTATGAAATGTAAAGAAGCTAATATTCCGGTAATAAGCAGCATGGGGGCCGGAAACAAGCTTGATCCTACTCAGTTCCGCATCACGGATATCTATAAAACAGAGATGGATCCTCTGGCAAAAGTCATGAGAAAAGAGCTTAAAAAAAGAGGTATTAAAGAACTTAAAGTACTTTTTTCTACAGAAAAAGCCCGACAGCCGGTGGAATCTGCCGACGAACCACTTCCAGAGGGTCGTCGCGCGATCCCGGGTTCCGTTGCATGGGTCCCATCCGTTGCCGGACTTATCATTGGCGGAGAAGTGATAAAGGATCTCTCCTCTATTTCTCTCTGATACTTATGCCTAATTCTTTGTGCAGCCGCCGTTTTTCCGTGTACATTCTCTTATCTGCGAGCATATACACATCATGTGCGGCTGCCTTTTCATTATGTATCTCACGTCTAAAAGCAAATCCCGCTGCCGCACTGCAGGGATAATCACCGCTTTTTAATCTTATCTTTCCCGTGAGATCATATATCTCACTGATATAATCCTTTACCCTATCCTCATCTATTCCATGCAGAAATACCATAAATTCATCGCCGCCGACACGGCAGATTGGACATTCCTCTCCAAACACGTTTCTCAAAACTGCTGAAAAGTCCTTAATATACTGATCTCCTGCCAGATGACCGTAACGATCATTCACTTCCTTTAGTCCGTTTAAGTCCAGACTCATGAGACAGTAATCATCATTCTTTTCATTAAGTTCATCCATAAAAAGCTCACTTCGCGAGCGATTGTACAGACCTGTTAGCGCATCTTCATAAGCAAGTCTCTCGAGATCCCCGTATTCCTGATTTCTTGCATAGGACTCCGTAATGTACAAAAGATAAGTCAAAAGGTGCGCCATGAGGAAGATCATTCCACCTGACGGAAATACCCCTGTCGGCAGAAAATCCATCATTATGACACCCTGTCGTGACAGTTTATAGAGGACCATTCCAACCATCATAAACTGACTCATAACTGCCAGACCGCCAAGCTGAACGATTCCGACTATCGGCAGGCGCTTCGTTACGAGATCCTTTACAAATATCGCATTCACAAGCAGGATTGCAGTCCCCGACATTAGATGATAAAACGTCAGCGTCCGGTTCATATGGATGCCAAATATGAAATGCAGTAATATCAACCCAATGGATATAACCGATATCGCACCGCCAATACTGTACAGCAGTTTTTTATGTCTCGAAATATTATGGATCGAGAAAAGCAAAGCTACCGTAAACGGCACAAGCAGATACAACGAGATGTATTCCATATATGTGGCATACTTCGCATCCATAAAGAAAAACAGCACATTGTAAAAGGTAAGCGTATATACTCCATAGTCCATCGCCATAAATGCCGCAAAAAGCTGCTCTTTCATTTCCGGAACACTTGGTAAAAATACCAGCGTCACTGCAGCAAAAGCCACACCGAAAATAACAAGAAAGATACCTGACATTATCGGAAACAGATTTGTGTGCATAAATCCGGTTTCCACATCAATATGCGTTCCTATCCAGGGGCTGTCCATGGAAGTAAAAGGATCATCCTCGCATACATAGAGCATTATCCTTAATTTCTTTCCGGCACTTTTATTCGGAAGACTGATCATTTTCTGTGCGCATCCGACAAATTTTTTTGTGCCTATCCTTTCCATCTCGTACTCGGAAACCTGCTCATCATCTACAAATACGCTGAAGGCACTGTACTTTGTCATCAGCAGAAGCGTTGGAAATTCCTGATCTGCAGTATCCGGCAGGTCAATAGATAATTCCATCTTATCGCCTTTTTTATACGGTCCCGGAACGTTTTTTCCTATCTGATGCAGATCTACATCTTCATACACGACGCCATTATATGTGACTTCCCAACCAGTTCTAACCTGTTTTACCTTTGTATGATCGATCCTGTCACCAATGATCAGGATGTATGCTATATGTATAAGGATAAAAAGCACAGCCATGGCAGTGACGATCCTCATCGCTTTATGCATGACGACCACCTCCTGACCTGTGATGTTCTTCCTTCATTTTGTACATACGGCTGTCAGCTTCCATGTAGATCCTGTGAGCATTTCCATTGATCTCACGACTGCTGCACATCCCCCATGACACACCATACTGCAGTTTTTCGTCCCGTTCATTATATTCCCTGATATGACGATCCATTGCAGTTAAATATAGTGATGCCATGCCGGCCTTTTCCTCTGATAGCAGGATCAGGAATTCATCTCCACCCATTCGTCCGATGAGAGATGCTCCCGGAAAGCTGTTCTTAAGTATCTCAGCAAATCCCTTCAGCAAACGGTTCCCATATATATGACCATATTTATCATTTGTTGATTTCAAGCCATCCAGATCCATGCTGATGATCACATAGGGCTTTCTTGACTGGTCTGCCCTGTCCATCTGCCTCTCACAATGTGCTCTGTTTGATAACCCTGTCAGAGCATCCGCATAGGCCATTCCCTCAAGTTTTTTCCTTGTCGATGCCTCATTTATATGATCTATACAGTGAAAGAAATAATTACAAAGAAGGCAGGTAACAAATATCATTGCGCCTATCGTTATAAAACTGATAGACGAATAAACCTCACCGCTCCCTGACAAAAACTTCATGTAATTAAAACGCAGAATATCCACGATCGCGCAAAATACAAGGGCTATCATGCCTGCGAGAAGAATGTTCACAGAATGTGTTCCGTACAGCATTGTTACCGTTTTGGAACGTTTCTCTCTTGCAAGGATATTTCGTATGATCGCCCACAGTATAAATAATCCCTGTGGTATTACGAGTATATGATACGGAGTCACAAAAGAATCCACAAAGCAGATCCCAAGCGCATGATAAACAAACGCCACACACGCAAATGCAGCATCCAATATCGTTATTCCGATCAGCAGCCTGTTTATGATCCCTCGTTCCCTTAGATCCACCCGAATAAAATTAAGCGTGATCGGCACTATCAGATAAAGTGCAACATACTCTATGATCGTTGTCACATATGCCTTGCTGATAAAATAATAGATCACGTCGTTATAGCACAGTATATATACCCCAAGTACTATAGATACCAACGCATAATGGAGCACAAGAAAATCCGTCTCTCCGGAGTAAAAAAGCACCGGCAGGAGCATGATAAGGCACATTCCTAAAAATACCAGGGTCGTGCCTACTACCAACGGCAATCTGTTTCTTTGTAGCAAGAAATACCCAAGGTCTGTCCTTGAGCCAAAATAAACCGACGACAATCCGGAAAAAGCATCATCCACCCCCGGTGTCACTACGATACGGAGCATCTTCCCTGCATAAAACTCAGGCAAAGAAACATGATTCATGTGCTTCGGGATCATTTTTCCCGCAGCTGCATATTCGTGTCCATAAGAATAAATCTTCTCTCCGGCGACATAAACATCAACCGAGGACAAGACTGTTCTGAAAGATACGCACGCAGAATTCACTTTTATGTAAGGGAGCGACTTAGAAAGTGTCACCGACTGATTTTTCTTCGCACGCCCAAACTTTGAGTCAGCAAGCTTTACATCTGACCTGTTTGTTCCGAGGTATGACATATTCCACCCTCGGTCAAGTACCAGGAGTTTCTCCTGGAGCTTCGTATTAAAGGTCTTTCCGCCCGCCACTGACAGAAAAAAGAACAGCAGGAGCAATGGAAAAACCATCATATATACTTTCTCATTTTTAACACGATTCATCCAAGTCTCCAGACCAATAAAAACTAACAATATAAGATAAAAAGTTACTAAACACAGTAACTAAAAACACCACTTATTTTTCTTTAATTATACAGTACTTTGTACAAATAATCTGAATTGTACTGAAAAAAATACTTATTCAGTTGATATTTTCATTCGATACGTCTATTATAGGGTGCGTACGTCGATGCTTTATCGCACTGACGTGAACCATAGTAAACGCAGAGTAGGTTTTGGAGCGTTGACAAGCACTATTATCAAGTGCTTCCACAGTGCCCCGTGTACAGGGAGTTGACACAGGGACGAAAGGCATTTTGCCTGCGATTCCACGACCGCATCCCGCTGCTGCATTCGGAATTGTACCTCCAGATGCGGTATCAGGTTACGCTGCACGCAAAGGAGGTTTTTTTATGTCTAATTTACGTAACACAAAAGTTTTAACCGCCGCTGCGCTGCTTACAGCGATCGGCATCATTGCCGGATTCTTCAAGATTCCGATCACAAACCTTATCGAGATCCGTTTCGCCTCGATCCCCATTGCCGCTGCCGGAGCATTATTTGGTCCGGGTATCGCTGCTATTGTAGGCATACTTACCGATATCGGAGGTTTCCTTGTAAAGCCGACCGGTCCGTATTTCCCAGGTTTTACCATTTCAGGAGCAGTAAGCGGTCTGATCTACGGTATCATGCTGCACCGAAAGGATAATAACCAGGCTGCATTTTCCACAAAGAGCTTTATCATCCGTATAATCGCAGCTGAACTTATAAACGCTGTTATCGTGAGCCTACTTCTCAATTCGCTCTGGCTATCTATCCTGTACGGAAAAGGCTTTATCGCATCCATCACAGCTCGCGCACTTAAGACCTTTATCATGGTTCCGGTCAATGTAATACTGCTCACAGCTATTCTCAAACCGGTATCACGTTTTTCTTTAAATAGATCTACCCCTAAGGAATCGCTCTGATGCGCGTTTCCTAACTCAGCTTCACTCATTATGAAAGGATCGTATTCATGAATTATCAGGAAACAATGGATTATATAAACAGTATTCCATTTTTCTCACCCACAAGTATCGTAAACGGAACCGAACCCTATAATCTTGTAAGCATTACGGAACTCCTTCATCGTCTGGGAGATCCGCAGAACAACCTGCGTTTCGTACATATCGCAGGTACCAACGGAAAAGGTTCGACCTCCGCTTTTCTGAATACGATCCTGCGCGAAGCAGGATACAGAGTCGGTTTCTACACATCTCCCTATCTCGTGCGTTACACCGAGCGGGTACAGATCGGATGGAAAGAAAACGGAACTCTCATTGAAAAGGAGATATCAGAAGAAGACCTCTCCCGCCTCGCAACACGTGTCCGTGAAGAAGCAGAGTCAATGAAAGCCGATAATATTCAGTATCCTTCCCAGTTTGAGATCACGACTGCCGTTTCTTTCCTCTATTTCCTTGAGAAAGAATGCGATATCGTGGTACTGGAAGTAGGACTCGGAGGCAGACTGGATGCCACAAATGTGATACCTGCATCCGAGCTTTCCGTCATTACGACCATAAGTCTCGATCATACAATGATCCTCGGCGATACGCTGCCTGCGATCGCCGCAGAAAAGGCCGGTATCATCAAAGAAAACGGTGACGTACTCGTTTATCCTGCAGATGATGATGTACTACATGTATTTAGAAACGCAGCTGCCGGACACAGAGCGAATCTCACCATTGCTTCACTTCCTGAAGATGTGAAGAAAAAGAGTCTCGACGGTCAGACTTTTGATCTGACGCTTCCGAACTCATCAGATAATTGGAATGATCTGCACATAAGCCTCCTCGGCAGATATCAGATAAACAATGCTTCTATTGCGCTGCAGGCATCTCTCCTTCTCCGAAAGAAAGGATGGAACATCAGCGATAATGATATCCGCCGTGGTCTTTCCCTGACAGAGTGGCCCGGACGTTTCGAGCTTCTTCATCGTTCTCCCGCCGTTTTGGTTGACGGCAGCCACAATGAGGAAGGAACCATTGTTTTAAGGATGAGCCTTGAGCAGTATTTCCCCGATCAAAAAGTGATCTTTGTTGCTGGTGTTCTTAGCGATAAGGACTACTCACAGATGATGGATCATGTTCTTCCCATCGCAAAGACATTTTTCACCGTCACACCTGATTCACCGAGAGCGCTTTCTGCCGAAGATCTCGCTTCTTTCCTTAAAGAAAAAGGAGCAGAGGCTATCCCCTGCTCTTCCATTGATGAGGCAGTAAAAGCCGCCCTTGAGAGAGCGGCTGATACTGATGTGATATGCGTTTTCGGTTCTCTCTACTATGTTGGAGTAGTCAGAGAAATCCTTAAATAATCGTTATTTTTCTTCCCAGTTAAGGCGATGCAGATTTCCATTCTGCATCAGCCCCGGGAAGTTATTTTGTCTAAGGGCTTCATAAAGGACTATTGCGACTGAATTGCAAAGATTCAGTGATCTGCAGTTTTCCATCATCGGTATCCTGATACACGTATCCTCGTGATCTACCAGGATCTCCTCCGGTATTCCGCCGCTTTCCTTACCAAACATAATAAAATCATTAGGCGCAAATTTCACATCACTGTAGCACTGATGAGCCTTAGTTGTGGCATACCAGATCTTTGATCCGGGGTGCTTCTGAAGGAAATCCTCATAACTTACATATCTTGTCACATCTACCTGATGCCAGTAGTCCATACCGGCTCTTTTCAGATGCTTATCATCGAGGAAAAATCCCAAAGGCTCGATGAGGTGCAGGCTTGCACCTGCATTCAGACATGTACGTCCGATGTTTCCCGTGTTAAATGGTATCTCGGGTTCGTGGAGAATGATCCCGGGCATAGCTTGTACTTCCTTTCAACTATTTATTGCTTTTTATATCTTCTTCCCAGTGTTTCTCAAACATAAACGTATCTGATTTCTGCATGATCTTCACTGAGCCTGTATCCAGATAGGTTCCCGCTTCCGTCGCCGTTTCCGCAGTACTCATGGCTTTTTTCAGACCACTCGCGTATCCAAAACCTATAAATCCGCTGACTAAGAGCACTACCAGCTCTACTAAGAGCGAGAAACCGTCACTTCCGCCAAATATAGCGATAAGTGCCTGTGCTACCAGGAAACATATGAGTGACGTTAAAAGAAGATACTTCCAGTATTTACCCATATCTACCGGCAGTTTTCCGGAAATCTTTCCGGTCTGACCGTTCATGGCAAAACTGTACTTTACATCCTGGAACTTAGTCGTGAGCATCCATACCGGAAACATGGCATATTCAACTTTATCGCTGTTAAACCTCACGGTATGATCCTTGTGATTAACTGAATCATAACCTTTTACGGTTCGCTCAAGTTCAGATACCACGCTGTTTTCTACTCTGACATTTATGCGCTCCTGCACTTCCTCCGCAGAAACATCATATCTGTTTGCCAGATAACCTGAGAAATATGCATCATCATATTCCACGAGATCCTTATAATCAAACGGCTCCAGGCCATCCATATATTCGTCATCCATGGCCTTTGACCCGTCTGCAGGGATGCGGTTAAACTGCATCTTTCCGTGACGATGCGCCAGATAATGCTTTTCTTTTGTATAACGCTTATTTCCGCTTTCACGAGTCTCAGTATTTACACCTTCAAAGCTCGCATCACCTTCTGCCTCACAACTCATGAGCCAGAAAGGTACATACACGCCCTGAATCTCCTTCATGCGGTTGCCATCAGCAAATCCGTTAGGAAGCAGTTTCTTTCCCTTATAGAAATTTTTCAGAGCTGCCTGAGCCCGCTCCTTATTTAGCTTAAACGGAATCATTACATCCGGCCTGTACATGCCGTCAAATGCATGCGGCACAACGGCCTTATTTCCACAGTACGGACACTCCGTTGCCCCCAGCGATTCATCAGCGATGATCTCCGCTCCGCAGGACGGACACAAAAAGCCCTCCATTTTTCCGTTTTCATCACGGATAAGATCCTGCGTAGGCTCTGTCCATGTCATGTCAGAAGACTCTGCAGAGATCTTTTCAGCAGCTTCCGCAGCCTTTACCTGCTCCATATCGAACGTACTGTTGCAATAATCACAGGTAAGGCCCGCCGACTCACCTTTATAGGAGATCGGCGCGCCACAGGCCGGACATTTAAAATTTATAATGTCAGACATTCAATCTGTTCCTTTCTGCTGGTTTCAGCTTTCTCACGGCTTCGGATGTCCGCAGTTAGTGCAGAACTTACCCTCATTCTTTGTCCCGCAGTCCGGGCAGAACCAGTCAGCCTTTACCGGCTGTTCCGGCTTCTTTGTTCCGCAGCTGGAGCAGAAATTAGTGGTATTTTCCTGACCGCAGGTAGGACAGATCCATCCGCCTGCAGTACCTGCTGTCGGAGCTGCCTGCTGTGCCGGAGCCTGCTGAGGCTGCATGTTTCCGAAACCTGCGCCATTCGGTGCTGCCTGCTGGGGCTGCATATTTCCGAATCCGCCGTTATTGATGGGCTGTGTCTGACCGCCTGCCTGCTGATCCATAGCAAACAGATTTCCTGCGTTCATTCCGCCCGCCTGCTGAGCCATGTTCATTCCTGCAAATCCAAACATAGCTCCTGCATGCTCGTTTGATGCCGCTGCCTTCATAGCATCTGCCTGAGCGGATACCAGTGTAGCTGCTGCCATTCCAGGATTTCTGTTGATAGCATTCATCTGAGCAGTCTTGATCATCTTCTCATCTTCTTCAGATGCCTTTACAGATGATACGCCGAAGGATGCAACGGCAAGACCTCTCTGATTTCTCCACTTTGCTGTGAGAACTTCATTAAGCGCATCTGCGATCTCCTGAGTAGAACCAGGAAGTGCACTGTAACGGATGCCCTGTGCTGAAAGCTTACCAAATGCAGGCTGAAGCGCTGTAAGAAGCTCGGTCTTCAGCTGAGAATCAATTTCTGATCTCTCATACTCATCAACTACGTTGCCGCAGACATTTGTGTAGAAAAGTACCGGATCCACGATCTTGTAGGAATACTCACCAAAACACTTGATGGCGATATCCATATCGAGGCCGATATTCTGATCGATCACACGGAACGGAACCGGATTTGCTGTTCCGTACTTATTGCCAATGATCTCCTTTGTATTAACGAAGTAAACTCTCTGATCCTTCGGAGCATCTCCGCCAAAGGTGAAACGGCGTCCTACATTCTTAAAGGACTGTGCGATGGAATCTCCGAGACTTCCTGAAAATACAGAAGGCTCTGTAGATGTATCATATACAAACTCACCAGGCTCTGCGCAAACCTCCGCAACTTTACCCTGATCAACGATCAGCATACACTGACCTTCATTAATAGCGACAACTGATCCGTTTGTAATGATGTTGTCTTCGCCCTTTGTGTTGGAAGTCTGACGCTTATTTGACGTCCTCTTCTTTCCCTTTACGACAAGTACGCTCTCGTCGATGGCATCACAGTAAAAGTACTCCTTCCACTGATCGCCAAGAACACTTCCGGCTGCATTCATTGCTGCTCTGATAAGTCCCATATCTAATACCTTCCCTTCCGCTTTTGTTTAGAAAATGACAGTATGATTTCCTGCTCCACTCATTTTCATTTCTTTTTTGATTCTATCACAGACGCCTTTATATTTGAACTTTTCAGATGTTCAATTTTACGTCGGTATCTCCTTTAAATATGTGTAATACCGCACGCTATTCCTTTTACGTGAAGTAACAAAGAAAAAGGCTCTGCTTTCTGACCTTTGGATTATATCAGAAAGACAGAGCCTGTTTCTTAAGGTTATGTTAATTATTTATGTAGATTTTTTATGTAAATTTATTCAGTTGATTCGCTTTGCACATTTTCCTGTGTGGAAATAGTGGATGATCCTGCATTTGACTCATTTTTAAAGCGTTTAATACCTGATGAAACGATGGTCATGTACATGATCGCAAAGATCAGCCATATAACTATCAAAAGCCACTTTGCGGTCTTTTTCTTATATGGATTTTTTGTCTTTACAGCATGTGTTGCCATAAACGGATAAAATAAAAGCCATGGCCCCGCAAGGATGATCATCAGTGGATTTATCTTTTTACTTCCTGCCAGCGCCGCCGCGCCAACTGCACTGTAATCTCCGTTCAGGCCTGCCATCACAACTCTCTCAAGCTCACGATTTTCCGCACGGCTTATGGTCTCTCCCTTTGCCTTACGAAGCCGCTCATCTGCGCCCTTTATCATGATCCTCAGATATTTCTCATAAAGAACACAGCTCACATCCACAAGGATAAAGAAAAACAAAGCGATCAGTATTCCAAATACGATCTTTACCGGGCCGAGATCCTTTGTTACCAGATCGTTTATGAGACGAAGTACCAGTAAAGATGGGATAAAATACGACATTATCGCTCTGCCGGGGTACATTATCGGCGGGAGTTTCTTTGTATTTCTTTCTATTTCTTCCTGTGCCAGTCTTATTGTCTTATCAGTATCACTTTCTTTACGCTCCTTTTTATCCTGTGCTTCCCTTTCAAGCCTGGATATTTCGCTCTTCTCAACTTCACCAGCTTCTTTTAATTCCCCTGCTTTTACCACATATACAGAGTCGCAGTACTCGCACCTGACATGCTTGTTCCCGACCTTGAGCGCAAGCTTCGCTCCGCAGGCAGGACATTTTGTATCAGTATAATTCATTAATGATATTTCCCTGTTTTATTTAAGTTTAATTTTTCTCTTAATGTTACTGTTCACTCGCTTTCAGCTCGCGACAGTAACAGGTTTTGCCAATTAAATCGCCTTTGGCGATGGGCAAAACCTATATGGCTATTCATATTTGTTGGTCACAAACTCCGCAGCAAAGTGCTCCGTTTGCGTCTGAACTGTAACCTCTTAATCATCATAACACATCTATCTTTCTAATTGTATTTTTTTTAATACAAATATATACTAGGATATTGGAAACAAGTTACTGGAAATAAACTATTTTCCTAAATAACGCAAACATGAGGTTTTTTACCTATGAATTTTATCAAAGGACAACTTAAGCACCGTCCTTTCCGTTTTTATTCTTTTGGATTTACATTTTTACTTTGGTTGCTCTTTCTTATAATGGCTTTTTTCTCAGATGGTGATGCTCCCATTCACGGACCAAGGAAAGGACAGGAACACGAAGTTTATAATTTCAACCATGATGGAACAAATGTCCACGGTCCCTGTACTGATCTCGAAGCCCCCAATGCTCCATCAATCGGAAAACTTAATATACCGACCTTTATCATTTCATTTGCAGATACAGAGCGCGATCCTGATATAATGTCAAAAAGAGCTATCAAAGATCTTCTCTTTAACGTATCGAATAAAAAAAGCCTGTCTTACTGGATGTATCGTTCTTCTTACGGTCAGCTGGAAGTCGACGGATCTGTTTATTTCTATAAAGCTAAAAAAAAGATGCGTGATTATGAGGGAGTCGAAGCCTACGATTACGAACCTCTCGCAGAAGAGGTAATGGAAGCTTTCGATGACGAGATCGATTTCTCCGATTTTGATTCCGATGATGACGGATATATAGATGCCATGATCTTTAATATCATTGGTGCCGATGACTACTTCTACGGATCACAAAACTCCTGGTATGATGATCCGGACTTTTCTATCGACGGTGTACAACCCGGAAAATACATAATTGATGATGCCCAGCCCTTAAACAGTGAAAGTGACCGCGAATACTATGTTCAGGTTGCAGCACATGAAATGGGACACTGCATGGGACTTCGTGACCTCTACAAAGTTGGTGAAGATGAGGACTTCGATGCCATGAACGGGATCGCCGGTTCAGAAATGATGGATGAAATGGAAGGTGATTACTCCCAGTTTTCAAAGCTGATGCTCGGCTGGCTCACCGATGATGAAGTTCAGATATGTCGTGAAGACGGAGAGTATACGATTCCTTCATCATCTTTTTCCGGTGGATGCATACTGATCCCAAGAGACACTGATATGAAAGATTCAGAAACGATCACATCGGAGTATTTCCTTATCCAGTACGACACAGCAAATGGAAATATGGAGTCTGTTCTGACACCAAAAACCTCCGGTGTACGTATCCTCCACTGCGATGCGACCATAGATACAGATGTATACGGCGAAAGGATCTTTCGCTACGATGTACAGAGTCCGACCTATGACGAAACTCATAATTCCCAGAGGCTGGTTCGTCTCGTTAATGACGGCGAGGGATATATGAGACGCGGCGATACGGCAGATTCATCAACGCCCGGCTTTGCATGGTATGATGATTTTGGAAAAGAGACGATCGATCCCGGCATCACAGTAACCGTAGAATCCATAAATTCCGAAGAAGCGGTGATCAGCATTGCTCATTCCAAAGAGAACAAAAAAAAATCCGAAGACAGTATCTTTGATGCTTTCTTTAATGGAGAATTATCAAAACACGACTTCTTTATAAAACCTGGACTTCTATAAAAATGAGGCATGAGAAATCTTTTGATCTCTCATGCCTCGTTTTTCTTAATAATCCGTATTAAGTGGAACGTCCGGAGATATTGTTCCCTTATTTGTGCCTGTGTACTGATCGTAGATAGCTACGTGATCGTAGATTGCGCGCCATGCGCTGTGAGCATTACCTGTTACACAGATGTAATTCTTTCCATCGTCTGATTTTCCATAACTTGCGGCACAGTTCCGTGACTGCACTACAAATCCTGTCTTTGCAGCGATAACTGTTCCATGAGAATCCTTATCCTCAATTCTTCTAAGGAAAAGATTCGAAATAGTAAGTCCGTCCGGATGCTGAGGAGTCTTTGTTGTAACATAGATATGAGTTGACATAACTTCCTGTACGAACTCATTCTCCATCGCTGCCTTGAGGATCATCGCCATATCTTTAACCGTACAATGATTATTCTCATCATAGATACCGATAGGATTCTGGAAATGAGCCGTATCAGAAAGGCCAAGCTCATCAACCTTTTCGTTCATAAGCTTCACAAAGTCCGCCATATCAGTAGTACCGGTGGTGTAATATGCAAGTCCCATTGCCGCGTCACCGCCGGAAGGAAGGATAGTTCCGTAAAAGAGATCTCTTACAGTAACTTCTTCACCAATCTGGAATCCTGCCGTACTGCAGTCATTGACGTAAGGATAATCTGTCATATTTGTGGAGATCGTAACCTTATCATCGAGACTGCTCTCATCTTTCAGGTGATCAGCTGCAACCAGGACTGTAAGGATCTTTGTCATAGATGCCGGGCTTATCACTTCATCAGCATTTCTCTCAGCTTCCACGTGTCCGGTATCCAGATCAACCAGCACCGAGTACTTACTGTTTACATAAGTTGTATCAGTAGCCTTTGTGTTATCATCTTCATAAGGCTCATAACCCTTGAAGAACGGTCCCTCCGGTTCTTCCTCTTTTTCCTCTTTTACGATCTTTCCTTCATCAGTCTCAATACTGATCGGTTCTGAAGAAACTTTTTCAACGGCTTTTGTCTTCTCTGCCGCATCAACTGTACTTCCGCCAAAGATAAGCCCGCGGATCATAAAAATACCGACTGCTGCTATGAGCACCACTGCTCCAACACCTGCTGCTATGCTTCTCCTCTGGAGCTGCTTCACTCTTCTGTAATAAGCAGATGTGTGATTTTTCTTGTTTCCATGTCTATCGATAAAGCTGTCTTTATCAAATTCCTGATTATTTTCGTTTAGATTCATACCTGTCCCTTATTAAATTCATCCTCGTGTTACTGTCACCTTTGCTCATGGTGCGTCACATTTTCAAACGTGACTTTTCCCTCTTATTCAACTCTCGTTATCCTGTTTCGTCCGCGCTGTTTTGACTGATAAAGTGCCTGATCTGCCTTTGCGATCGCTGCTTCTGTGGCAGTAGGCACGGTAAAGACGGCAACACCACCGCTAAGTGTCATCCTGCGGCTCGTGAAGTCGAATTTCTCCTCTGAGAAACGAGTCCTGAGCTCATCCAAAATGAGCCAGCCCTGCATCAGAGATTCCCCATCAAATACCAGAACAAACTCCTCTCCGCCAAAACGACCGATAGCCAGAGTATCTGTCTGGTAATCTCTTAGCAGTTCTCCAAGCGCTGCTAAAACCAGGTCTCCATTCTCATGCCCATATGTATCATTAACACTCTTAAAATGATCCAGATCTATTATCCCGACTACGATCGGGTGCCTTTCGGAAGCATTCTTCATGATCGAGTTAGTCTTCTCAAAAAGATACGCCTTGCTATAAACACCCGTGAGAAAATCCATCCTGAATTTTTCGCGATAATCCGCCTGTCTACGGTAAATCTCCTTATTGAACCGTGCCAGATCGTCATTATATCGCTGCATGATATCTGCCGCAAAGCACACCAGCAGACATATCAAAACTACAATGATCCCCGTTTCCGCAATAAAAACAATATTATCCGGATTTTCAAAAGATGCCGCAAGGATCGTAATGATAATGATCAGTAAATTATACATAAAAAGGCTTTTCTGAATAGCCTGATCATGAAATACCGATGCAAATACCATTACAATAGCAGGTGATACCCATAGTGGCGTGAAATAGCTGTGGAATATCGCCATCGTACCGCAGATCGTCATCAAACATGCGCTGACTGTCAGATTTTTCAGGTGACTCGTAAATTTTTCCGAAAGGATCACCTGTTTGGAACCGATCCAGGCTCCTAAATTAATGAGAAACGGGAGCAATATGCGGACAAGCGGATAAATCACAGGATCCATTTCCTCGAATCCTATGAACCTATCCGAAACATAGAATACTATATCAATTAAAACGAAGAGCCAGACAAAAATAAAGACTGTACGCAGTACTCTCCGTCTCATATTTGCTTCCAGCTGTTTCATTTACCCCTCTCCCGTCTCCAGCAGTTTCGCCCTCCGAAACATACTTAAAGACATTATACAACATAGCCTCTATATGTCATAATAAAATTTAAGAAGATCGCAGATTCTATATGTTTTTAACCAAAACAGGAGGGTGCACATGAGAACTCTTTATCTTGACTGTAGTATGGGTGCTGCCGGGGATATGTTATGCGCAGCTCTTTTGGAACTTCTGCCGGATCGCGACGGTTTTGTAAAAAAACTAAATGATCTGAAAATCCCGGGAATCGAATATAGACTTGAAAAAGCAGAAAAATGCGGTATCACCGGTTCTCATATGACCGTTCTGGTTAACGGTCTCGATGAAGCTCATCTAAATTCAGACTCCGTACATCACCATGCGCATGTACACGAAGATTCGCACGAACATGATCACGCATCATCCCACCATGATCACCACGACCATCCTTCACATTCTCACCATACTCTTAAAGATATAGAGCATATCGTAAGGGAACATCTGGATATCCCTTCAGCAGTCAGAAACGATATCCTCGAAGTCTACAACCTCATCGCCAACGCAGAAAGCCAGGTACATGGAAAATCTGTTTCGGAAATACACTTTCATGAAGTCGGCACAATGGATGCCATCGCTGATATAACTGCAGTATGCATGTTATTCCATGAAATCGCTCCGGATGAGGTGATCGCCTCCCCCATCCACGTCGGAAGCGGCTTTGTAAAATGTGCTCATGGAACACTCCCTGTCCCTGCGCCTGCAACAGCCTTGCTCCTTAAGGGAATCCCCATCTACAGCAGCAATATTGAAGGAGAACTCTGCACTCCCACAGGTGCCGCTCTCCTGCGTCACTTCGTCACACACTTCGGAGATATGCCGCTCATAACGGTCGAGCAGATTGGATACGGTATGGGACATAAAGATTTTCCGCGGGCAAATCTCCTTCGTGCCCTGCTAGGCGAAAGTATAACCTCTTCAGTATCTAACAACGATCCGGGAGTCCTTGTACTCTCCTGCAACGTGGACGACATGACTGCCGAAGAGATATCCTTCGCCATGGACCGCCTCTTCGAAGCAGGTGCCAGAGAAGTCTTCACAGTCCCGGTCGGCATGAAAAAATCCCGCCCGGGAACATTGATAGAGGTTATCATCTCCGCGGAAAAAAAGGATGAAATAGTAAAAACTCTCTTCAAGCACACCTCAACGATCGGAATCAGAGAAACTCACATGAACCGCTACTGCCTGAACAGGACCATAGAAAAAATAGACACCACCATCGGTCAAATACAGCAAAAAAGATCAATAGGGTTTGGCATAGAAAAAACAAAATACGAATACGACGATCTGGCAAAGATCGCCGCCGAAAAAAATCTCTCACTAAAAGAAATCCGCCAGATCATCCAAGCTGAAACCCAGCAGTAATACAGCGTACGCATTCCAAAAATGCGCGTAGTAAGATCACTCCCCAAAAGAAAACGATCACTACGCGCATTAAAATATCAAATCAAAATCCAATCTCATCACCACTGTATATACAATATAATAGATCAATAAATATTCAAGTTATGTTAACTAGTATAACCGAATCATCTGCATACAGTATACTTTTTAGCCCGTTATATTAGTCTGACTATTTGCACAAACACATTGTCTCATGCTTGTTTTTACACAAAACTCGGCATTTGGTCAGACATATATCTCAGATGCATCTACGCAAAGCGTCTTTTGATACAATTATGCAATAATTGTATCAAAAGAGCGCAACTGTATAGTCAATTCTCAATTACATATTTCACTCAGCCAAAAAATAAGTGCAAGCCATATAGTTATCTCAAAGAGACAATCAGCCGGCAGCACTTAGAGAGCACGTTGTCCGAATAGGGAATTTCTGCGAACTGTCTGAGATGCGAAGCATCGAGTTTCGCAGAAATTCCCGTGTTCATGAGGACAGCGCGCGAACTTAGTGTCTGTCCGAGCCGTCTCGTGAGATAACTATATGGCTTGCACGTCCCCCCGCCAAAATGAAAAACAAATCAATTTATTTAATCGAAATAGTATGTCTGAGCAGATACTGCCCGCCTGTCAACTGTTCCGGTTCCACAGAAATACTGCACTCCGAACCGCCGACATTCGCAACGGCATCATTAAGAAAACCACGCTGAGTCGCCTTCTGACGATAAGCAGTATAAAGCTCCTGCATCACAGACTCACCGCTGATCACGTTATAAAAAGAATAACTGCCGACACCTCGGCTCTCGATCTGCTTCTTGCAATCAGCATAATACTCACTGATGCTGTTCAGGACATCCTTCTGATCAATGCCATACTCCTCAAGAGAAAACATCCTGGAAGCCTCCGCTTCGGCAGCCTCCGCATCTTCCCTTTCCTTCATAGCAGCAGGAGTAGCCACAGCCTCTGCCTCCGCAGCCTGTTCCGCATGTGCCTGTGCTCTGCTTGCAGCAGCCGCCGCAACAGCTTCCTCAAGAGAACGAGCAGCTTCCACATTCTGATCAGCAGAAGCTTCAGTATTTCCATCAGAAGCATCAGCTACCTCCAAAGGTTCCTCCAGATTTCTGTATGCAGTACCCTCGCAAGGAGGCAGATAAACAGACAGATCCTGTCTCACATGAGTAGACCCATAGTCAGAATCAGTCTTATTAAAATAAGCATATTTACTATCACCGGTATCATCCCATGTACTATCAACGTTATAGAAGCCATCATCCAGAGACACGATATTCCACGCATGACTCTCTCCGGCAAAACCCGTGCAATAATAAGTCGGTATTCCAAGCTGCTGCATGCAGTACTGAAAAGCTCTGGCATAACCTGCACACACAGTAGAATCATTAACCAGTGCGCTATACGCACTCTGATTCATCTCAGCCCCTGTACTGTAACTCACCCGGTCTATCAACGCATCATGGACATACTTTTCTTTTTCGTAATTACTTCCGAGTCCCGCTGCCCCTGAAACGATCTGCTGCGAATTAAGTTCAAACTCTGCCTTTGCATTATCAAGATCATCCGCCGTACGGTTAAATTTAAGATTGATCTCCACACAATTTCCGTTGTTTCTGAACATTGCGGAATATCCCGTATTCATCCAGAAAAGCTCCGGGTGATCATTAACAACAGCCTCAAACGCCGTCTTTAATTCTGCAGAAGAAAGATTCTGCTCAACAGGAGTGAATGCCTTACGTCTTGCATTTGCATTAGCATAAATCTGCCTGTAAGTATTCTTTCCTTCATCATCGAGCATTTGGAAAAAAGGATAATAAGTCGCATCAAAGGTAAGATCTGAACCTGTCTCACCGGGACCAAGCTCATTCCAAAGGGCATCGGCTTCACTATCACCGATTTCCTCGTCATCAGCCTTGACTCCCTCATATCCGTTCTTTCCGCTGACATCACTCGGAACCCTGACATTAGAAGTCGATGGTGCAACATAGTCCGATTCCGGATTTCCAAGCCCTGCGCGTCCCGTAGCACCAACATTGGTATTCGCAGTCCTTATAGCCTCTGCAGCCTGTTCATCCCCGTTTAACGCAGCATCAGCGACCTGTACCGGATTCATGAGATAATTCTCATCTCCGGGAAAGACCTCTCTCGACGCAAAGTTCGTCGCAGCCACCTCTTTTTTCTCTGTTTTCACAGGATTAACAACTGCCGCGATCTTAGCTGTAAGATCAGGATTAGCAATACATACCGCAATTGATCCGGTAATTAACAGTAATAAAACCAACAGACCTTTACAAATATTACCAACTACCTTCATGTCTGGCTCCCTTCTCTTACTTTAACTCTTCACGAGATTCCAGAAATGTTCTAAATTCCAATTCATCTAACGGCTTAGAGATCAGATAGCCCTGAAAATACCTGACTCCAAGGTACTCCAGCATTTTTTTCTGATTCATACTCTCAACATACTCAGCCACGATACCAAGATTAAATTTCTCGGCAAGCTTGGTTATTGAAGCGATAATAGTACTGTTATTCGCATTCTCCTGAGCTATATTTCTCGTAAGTGAACCATCAAGCTTTATTGTGTCAAACATTCCGAATTGCAGATACTTTAAGGAAGTATGCCCCATACCAAAGTCATCGATAAGGAGCTTATATCCCCTATTTTTCAGTGTTTCCAGCCGCTGCATCGCTATCTGAGGAGATGTGATGGCATCCTGCTCCGTAAGTTCTATCCAAAGCTGTGTTGTCTTTATTCCGTAGCGCCTCACAACCTCATCCAACATCTCGACCAGATTATCCCTAAGCAGGCTAGTTGCAGTTATATTTACTGAAATCTTGAGTTCGCTACGGCAGTTACGCTCAAGTTTGCCAAGTTCCTTAGCCGACTCATTAAAAATAAATGCCTCAAGTTCCTCAAGGATCTCTCCCTGCTTTGCGACAGCAATTACAAGCGGCGGATAAACAAATCCAACAAGTTCCTGCTTCCAGCGAAGTAAAGCCTCCGCACCTATACATCTTCCATCCGTATCTATCTGTGGCTGATAATACATCTGGATATTCTGTCCCTGTTTCAGATCGATCGTCAGATCATTTATCAGAATTTCCCAGGCTGTGCGAAGTCGGTTTGGTAATGATAAATAATCAAACGCTACATTCTTTTCCTCACTTTGCTGCAATAATTTTGTAAGTTCAGCAACATCCCTTTGAAAAACATGTTTATCGTATTCATCCGAAAGCTTTACAAACGGGATATATATAAACACATCAAGGATCAGCAAAAGTGTTATAAATACAGGTCCCGTCAGGATTCCAAATTGCCTGGTTGCCTGAACAAAATAAGGCAGTATCCAATCACAGGTGTTTACAACCACCGGAAGCAATCCAATCTTTGTAAGTACCCAGTAGATAAAAAAATTAATAAGCGGAATCGCCATAAAAGGGATCGCATAGATCGGACTAAATGCTAACGGTACACCGTATTGCAGTATTTCCGAAATATTAAATACTGCCGGGAGAAGCGAAAACTTCGCAAGCCACTTTTTTCTGGAAGATACCGACACCAGCAGGATCGCTATTACTAGCGCAATCCCCATTCCGGCACCACCCGCAGAAGTCACCAGTCCGATGCTGTCACTATTAACTATATTTTTAGGCGTAAGCCCCTCAGATGCCGCATCGATATTTTCCATAAGAAGCGGTTCAAAGTAGTTAAAACTGATCTCATTTGTAAGAACTCCGCCATTCATTCCGAGAATACACAAAAACTGTCGGAGAACTATCAAAAGTACCGCATTTATCTCAGGAGCCGCATTTTTGATAGGAAGTATTCTATTAAAAAAAGCATAGAACCCATCATAAAGGCTATTAATATGTGTTAATAAGCAGATAAAATAGGTCAATGTAAGGATTATTGATCCTATCACCATACATGCAGGTCCGCTCTTTATTGTCCACCACCAGGTCGGATCAACGGTTCTCTGACTTTTCTTTGGACCGAAAAATTCATTTTCATACATCCACAAAAACAGAATGGATGACAATAAACCACTGATAAACGATATGAAAATGGTATTCACACCGAGCTGTACAGTTATATGTCCCTCTTCATGGTTTATAACCATTACGCCGTAATTCACCGTGGAAAGAACTGTCGATATCCATGCAAGTTCAACCTCCTTTGGACAAACCTCCCGCACATAATAGTGAGCCACAGCCGCTGCCACAAGGATACCTATCAATGCGTCGGCAGAATTATGGATGATCGACAGATAATGCAGCACAGCTTTTCCTACTTCCCCCTGCAAAAAGAGCTGATACTGGTAAATCGGAAGTGAGATCATGATGCTTGAAAAAGAAGATACTAAAAAAACCGGTATCGAGCATATCATTGCCTTTCTGATAGCAACCACTGCCGGAAACCTTAATAGCCTGTCATTTATCCTAAATAAAGTTGTCTTTAAACTGCCTCTGTTTTCCATTTTATTCCTCAAAAGCTGTCCCAAAACCACTTATGTATACAATATGCATCGTCATTTTATTTTGTTTCTTACAATATTTAAAGAATTTTTTCCTGTGTTTATTAAAAAATGCAGACAATTAGGTTACATAACTGTTAGGACATAGGAAAATATCGTTCTGCACATCTAGCCCTTTCTATTTTTATATCGACTTGATAAAGTATTTTTATAAGTTTCATGATGACAGGATCAAAAGTAAAACACGACTCCGAGGTGAATATGGATCATAATGAATCAATTCCTGCATCGCAGGATGTAAATTCTCTAAGAAAGCTATTGGAATCTGTAAAAAACGGAGAGATTTCTATTGATAAGGCGCTGTTAGAATTGCGCGAAGAACCTTTTGTAGACATCGGTTTCGCAAAGGTTGATACCCATCGTAAACTGCGGACCGGTGCTTCAGAAGTGATATATGGTGCAGGAAAAACTGCAGAACAGATCGCCGGGATCATTTATATATTACGTAAAAAAAATAAAAATGCTGTCCTGATAACCCGTCTCGACAACGAAAAAGCAGAAGAAATATCCACCCTTGTCGGATGCAGATTATACAAAACAGCATATTCAAAGTATGGACCTCATTTTCCGGATTCCCCCAATACATTTACCTATTTCACTGATTCAAAGATCGGTATCATAGGAAAGATACCGGTTCCTGACGGCATAGGCCGGATACTGGTAGCAACAGGGGGGACAAGTGATATCCCTGTTGCAGAGGAAGCTGCGCTTACAGCAGAGTTTCATGGAAATGAAGTCATACGCTTATATGACGTCGGTGTTGCGGGACTTCACCGTCTACTGTCGAACATTGATGATGTGATGGATGCCTCTGTCATCATCGCAGTTGCAGGTATGGAAGGCGCACTCGCAAGTGTTATCGGCGGTCTTGCCGACTGTCCCGTGATCGCTGTGCCCACAAGCGTTGGCTACGGAGCTTCGTTTAACGGTATTTCCGCGCTTCTATCTATGCTTAATTCCTGCGCCAGCGGCGTATCAGTGGTAAATATCGACAATGGCTTCGGCGCAGGATTTCTTGCAGGAATGATCAATCACCCTAAGATCAAAGAGTAGTTTAAATCTGTTTTAACAGATTAACCATCTCGATAGCTGATAATGCGCAGTCGTAGCCCTTATTTCCGGCTTTACTTCCTGCTCTGGCAATTGCCTGCTCGATATTTTCCGTGGTGATAACACCAAAGAGCACCGGTACTCCGGTTTTAAGACCTACCTGCGCAACTCCCTTTGATACTTCGTTACATACATAGTCGTAATGGCTCGTATCACCGCGGATAACCGCACCTACACAAATAACAGCATCATATTTACCTGACTCTGCCATTCTGCTCGCAGCTGCAGGTATCTCAAATGCTCCGGGAACCCACGCTCCTGTGATGTTCTCTTCCGGAACTCCATGACGAACAAGTCCGTCTACTGCTCCATCAAAGAGCTTACGAACGATTATCTCATTAAATCTGGAACCGATGATTCCAATTTTCATCTCCTGATTTCCAACTACATTTCCTTCGATTACATTGATCTGTCTCATTTTTTCCTCCTCTATATATGAAAAATTGTTATCCTATATCCAGTTTGAGTTATGTCAACCAAATTAAACTTCTATCGTCTTAAATATATGTCCCATCTTTTCCTTTTTTGTATGGAGATACAGAAAATCATACTTCTGCGGCTCGATTTCTATCGGAACACGCTCCTTTATCTCCAAGCCAAAATCGCTGAGTCCATAAACCTTCTCCGGATTATTTGTAAGAAGCCTCAGTGACTTTACTCCGAGATTCTTTAGTATCTGCGCTCCAACCCAGTACTCTCGCAGATCCGGCGCGAATCCAAGCTTCACATTTGCTTCCACCGTGTCATATCCCTGTTCCTGAAGAGCATAGGCTTTTATCTTATTTATCAGTCCTATGCCGCGTCCCTCCTGCCTCATATACAGAAGGATTCCACGCCCTTCTTTTTCGATCATCTCCATAGAAGCTTTTAACTGCAGTCCACAGTCACATCTGAGTGAGCCAAATGTGTCTCCGGTAAGACATTCAGAGTGAACTCTGCACAGAACTTCTTCTCCGTTGCCTATGTCACCCTTCACAAGTGCTACATGATGCTCTCCGGTGATATCATTTATAAATCCAAACATCCTGAAGTCACCGTACTGTGTCGGAAGTGCCGCTTCCGCCTCTCTTACCACATGTTCCTCGTGAATCCTTATATAATCCTGCAGGTCGTGGATCGTAATAAACTTCAGATCATATTTGTCTGCCAGCTCCCACAGTTCCGGTGTCCGCATCATCGTGCCGTCTTCTGCCATGATCTCACAGCATACGCCAACCTGATTGATCCCTGCGAGTCTCATGAGATCTACAGTTGCTTCAGTATGACCGTTTCGTACGAGTACACCACCGTGCCTTGCAACTAGCGGAAATACATGTCCCGGACGACGGAAATCCTCAGGTCTGCTTTCACTATTCACCAGTTCTCTCATGGTAAATCCGCGTTCCTCTGCCGATATTCCGGTCGTTGTATCCACATGATCTACAGAAATGGTAAATGCCGTTCCGTGATTGTCCGTATTTTCTGCTGTCATAGGAGGAAGTCCTTTTGCTGCGGCAACCTCGATGCTCATTGGCGTACAGATCAGGCCTTTTCCATGTACTGCCATAAAATTAATATTTTCTTTTGTAGCAAATTCTGCCGCACAGATAAGATCCCCTTCATTTTCTCTGTCAGGATCATCTGTAACGAGAATGATCTTCCCTGCCCTAAGTGCCTCAAGTGCTTCATCTACCGTATTAAACTCTCTATTCATGCCGTTCTCCTTTTGACCATGTCATCATAACAGTGCTCTGAGGCTCTCCATTGTGAGCCCGCTTCCACTATCGCCCTGATCTTCACTATCCTTTTTCATATATCCCATAAGTCTCTCAACATACTTGCCGATCACATCTGTTTCGAGATTTACAGCATCCCCTGTTTTTTTATCTGAAAGGATGGTTTCTCTTCTCGTGTGCGGTATTACCGATACAGAGAAATCATTTTTTTGCACATCAGTAACTGTAAGTGATATTCCGTCTATTGCGACAGAACCTTTTTCTACAATGTGCTTTAGGATCTCATCTCCTGCACTGATCTTGTACCAGACTGCATTTTCTTCTGTTTTCACGGAACTGATGATTCCGGTTCCATCTATATGACCGGACACGATATGTCCGCCAAATCTCCCCCCCGACGCCATCGCTCTTTCCAGATTTACACGGTGTCCTGCCGAACTTTGT
>CAMVTN010000018.1 GCA_947170415.1 uncultured Lachnospiraceae bacterium
GACCTCCATAAAGCAGAAACTTCTCTGTAAGTGTTGTCTTACCTGCATCCGGGTGGGAAATAATGGCGAATGTTCGACGTTTATTGATCTCTTTTGCTAAATCGGACAAAATTGATTACTCCTTAAAATTAAATCCAGTGCGCATCCATCGCCGCGTCCCATTCAGGTTTACGTATAAAATACTGGCGATTAAGGCACTTAACTGCCATGAGCCTTCCCTCATCCGTAAACGGAAAAGAGAAGCTCTGTTTTTTTTCATCTGGTGTTTTCTCATAAGAATACGGCTCCGGCCAAACACTGACCAGAAAAGTCGCATCCTTTGCCCATTCCTCCTCCGGAGAGTAAAAAACTTTTTTAAGCGGTTCCCTGGCTATACGATATCTCATACCGCGGTATGAACCAAGGAACGCTTCTCCATAAAGATAATGAGTATATCCGTAAAGATCGGAGGCATGGATCACTTCTTTTTCATCTGAATGCTCAGATTCACCACTCATATTTATTCTTCTTCCTTATCATCAGCAACGATTGCGATGTGAACATCATCAAGCTGCTTCTGCTCTACGCCGGAAGGTGAACCCATCATGAGATCCACTGCATTCTTGTTCATAGGGAACGGAATGATCTCACGGATAGATTCTTCTCCTGCGATAAGCATTACCATACGGTCAACACCCGGTGCGATACCTGCATGCGGCGGTGCTCCGTAACAAAATGCATTATACATGGCAGGGAACTTCTTCTTAACATCTTCCTCACCAAGTCCTACGATACGGAATGCCTCTACCATGATCTCCGGATCATGGTTACGTACAGCACCACTGGAGAGCTCAACCAGATCATACTGATAAGCCATGATAGTTAACGGATCTTCATTCTTAAGAGCCTCTACGCCTCCCTGCGGCATCGAGAACGGATTATGACAGAACTCAAGCTCACCGGATTCCTCTCCGATCTCATACATTGGGAAGTCAACGATCCAGCAGAACTCATAGCAGTCTTTCTTCATATGACCTTCAGCCTGAGGACCTACTGTCTTAATGATCACACCAGCTGTCTTCTGTGCCTGATTCTTCTTGCCGGCAGCCATAAATACACAGTCACCGCTCTTAAGGCCGAGTTTCTCGGTAAGAGCTGCCTGTCTCTCTGTAAGGAACTTGCTGATACCGCCGGTGAAGGAACCGTCCTCACCAACCTTGAACCAGCATGCCTTGCTTCCGCTTACAACCTCAACATCTACAAGGATCTTGTCGATAGCCTTACGTGCAAGCTTGCAGTCTGATACTCTGACAGCCTTGATCACGTTTCCTGCTGCAAACGGTCCAAATCCGCAGTCTGAAAGAACATCTGTAACATCCTCAGCAACGAGGTCGATACGAAGATCCGGCTTATCTGAACCGTATTTCTCAAGCGCATCGAGATACTTGATTCTGGTGAACGGAGCTGTTGAAGCAGTCTTATATACACCGTAACGCGCAAATACCGGAGGAAGTACTCTCTCAAGTACTGCAAATACATCTTCCTGAGATGCAAAGGACATCTCCATATCAAGCTGATAGAACTCACCCGGAGAACGATCTGCTCTGGCATCCTCATCACGGAAGCACGGAGCGATCTGGAAATAACGGTCAAATCCGGATGCCATCAGGATCTGCTTAAACTGCTGTGGAGCCTGCGGAAGAGCATAGAACTGCCCCGGGTGAAGACGTGACGGTACAAGATAATCACGCGCACCCTCAGGGCTTGAACATGTAAGGATCGGAGTTGTGATCTCCAGGAATCCTTCCTCTGTCATTGCACGACGAAGATCTGCAACAATATTTGCACGAAGCAGGATATTATTCTTGACTGCAGGATTCCTGAGGTCAAGATAACGATACTTAAGTCTTGTATTTTCATCTGCTTCCTTAGAACGATTGATCTCAAACGGAAGCTCATTGTAAATACACTTTCCAAGTACAGTTATTTCTGACGGAACAACTTCGATCTCGCCTGTTGCCATATCTGTGTTCTTGCTTGAACGCTCGCGTACGACACCTGTAATCTGAAGAGTTGACTCGCAGTTCACACCACTGATCCTCTCCATCATCTCCTCTGTCTCGATCACTACCTGTGTCTTTCCGTAGAAATCACGGAGAACAAGGAAACCGAGATTTTTGCTGACCTTACGGATATTTTCAAACCATCCGCAGAGAGTTACATTCTTTCCTGCATCGGAAAGACGAAGCTCGTTACAGTTATGAGTTCTTGACTGAAACATTTTTTTCCTCTTTCATCTTTGTAATTATGATAAAAAGCTGTGGCAGCCTTAACTGTCTATTCAGCTGATTAAGCGTAGAAATCTCTGATATCCGTATAACCGGACTTTTCAAGATTATCTTTCTGGAACTTCTTGTTTTTCATCATCTGAGAAACAAGAACTGTTTTTCCTTCTGCACGAAGATCGGATGCTTCCTTCATGATCGCAGGAACACGGTCTGACGGCATCTTCTTGTCAATAAGGAATGCTACACGCTCTCCTGCTCTCGGAACACAGAAATCATGATCCAGAAGGATCGTTATGATTCTCTCAAATCCAATAGAGAATCCACATGCAGGAACGTTATTTCCGGTAAACTTTCCAACCATTCCGTCGTAACGTCCGCCACCGGCGATAGATGAGCCAAACTCTGCGATCTCGATTTCAAAGATCGTTCCTGTATAGTAGGACATTCCGCGTACAAGTGTCGGATCAAATCTAACATCGAACTCTCCTGCCTTTGAAGCATTTACAGTGTCGATGATCGCCATAAGAGACTCTGCAGTACCCTCAGGAAGTGCGTCTCCAAGAGTTGACTTGAGTTCTGCGATAGCGTTACTGTCATTACCAACTCTGAAAAGTGCGAGATAACGGTCAACATTTTCCTCCGCATATCCCTCTTTCAGAAGTTCTTCGCGCACACCATCCTCTCCGATTTTGTCCATCTTGTCAAGGATAATGAATACTTTATCAAGATCCTCCTCCGGGAATCCGCAATGAAGTGCCATTGCACGGAGGAATCTTCTATCTGAGATCCTTACTGTAAAGCCCTTAAAATCAAGCTTTGAAAGCAGTGTTGTTGTAGCAAGTACCAGCTCGATCTCAGCAAGATTTGTTGCATCTCCGAGGATATCGATATCACACTGCATGAACTGTCTGAAACGCCCCTTCTGCGGACGATCTGCTCTCCATACATTTCCCATCTGAAGTGCCTTAAACGGAGAAGGAAGCTCATTCATATGATTTGCATAGTATCTTGAAAGGGGAAGTGTCAGATCGTATCTGAGTCCTGAATCTGCAAGATCTGAAGCATCTTTTGCTTCCTCAAGCTTCAGCTTCTCACCTCTCTTAAGAATTCTGAAGATCAATTTCTCATTCTCGCCGCCCTGATTGGAGCAAAGGTTCTCAATATGCTCTACACACGGAGTTTCAATCTGTGTAAATCCAAATCTTCCATATGTCTCACGAACCTGTTCCATAACATAGTTCCTGATCTCCATCTCACGTGGAAGAATATCCTTCATTCCCGTAACCGGTTTCTTCAGTAGTGCCATTTCTGTTCTCCTTAAACTTCTTTTATATCTATGTCTGACTTAATTTTGAATTACATCCCAAACCACATATTCCACTTTTTCTCATTTCCGACTGTGGTCTCTCCGCCATGTCCCGGAAGAATATACGTGTCATCCGGAAGTACAACTATTTTCTTTCTGATAGATTCCGTAAGTCTTGCAGCTGATCCTGTCGGAAAATCAGTTCTGCCAACAGAACCCTCAAATACAGTATCTCCCGAGAAAAGCAGTTTTTCATCTTCTATATAATAGCAGCAGCTTCCCTCCGTATGTCCGGGAGTGTGGATACATTCTATCTGAAATCCTGCAAGTTCGATCTTCTCATGATCTGCCAGCCACACATCAGGTTTGACAGTTACCGGACCATCTCCATATCCCATTCCTGTTCCGGAGCAATTGAGGACCGAATCTGACAGTAATGCCCTTTCTTCACTTCCTGCATATACCGGAACCGCATGAGCCGCGCCCTTCGGTATACCATAAGCATCATCCGACGCTCTTAAAAGTTCTGCAACACCGGTGATATGATCAAAATGCCCATGTGTCAGCATTACAGCGACAAGATGAAGGTCGTGTTCGACGACATTCTGAAATATCTTGTCACCCCTGTCACCGGGATCGAACACGACCGCTGTATGCTCCTCTTCGTTTTCCAAAATATAGCAATTTGTCTGGACCGGTCCTACTATCAGTCTTTGAAGACGCATAAGCTATCCTTTCCTAACTCAGCCTGTGGTACGTTCAATATCCATAACGCCCTGGATCGCACGCAGCTTTCCGATGATCCCATTCAGTTCATCTGTATTATGAACATTGAATGAAACCGAAATAGTAGCGATATGCTGCTTATTTACACGCGAATTAACACCGACGATGCCGATATTTCCCTCTGTAAAGAGCCTTGAAATATCAACCAAAAGCCCATTTCTGTTCGCAGCATAAATATAAATCTCTGCGAGATATTCTTCACCGGCTTTTTCACTCTTCTGCCACTCGGCTTCGATAAGACGACGTCTGTCCTCTTCGGACATGTTCATAATATTCACACAGTCTGTACGGTGAATGGAAACTCCTCTGCCTCGTGTAACGTATCCCACGATCTCATCTCCGGGAAGTGGGCCGCAGCATTTACTGAAATGTACGGATACATCCGTTATGCCCTTTACGATGATTCCGCCACGATTTCTTACGTTACTGGTCTTTTTAACAGACTCATCCATTTCTGCAAGAGCTTCTGCATCCGTAAGCTTTCTACGGTGATCAGTCTCATATGCTTCACGCATACGATTTACGACCTGACCCTCTTTCAGACCGCCATGACCGATAGCAGCATATACAGAATCAAAATCGCGGAAACCATATTTACGCATGACAACTTCTTCGTATTCCGGCTTCATCAGATTTTCCTGATGGATACCGTGGCTCTTACAGTAAAAAGCAAAAGCCTCTTTTCCGCGAAGAATATTGTCTTCTTTTAGTTCATTCTTAAACCACTGATTGATCTTTGAACGTGCCTGAGTTGAACGAACGATCTTAAGCCAGTCACGGCTCGGACCTCTGGAATTCTGACTCGTAATGATCTCAACTCTGTCTCCATTCTGGATAGCATAGTCAATATTAACGAGTTTTCCGTTAACTCTTGCTCCGACCATCTTATTTCCTACAGCTGAATGAATGCTGTAAGCAAAGTCGATCGGTGTTGAACCTGCCGGCAGATTCTTAACATCGCCTGTTGGCGTAAATGCATAAACATAATCAGAAAACAGGTTCAGATCGCTCTTTAAGAGATCCATAAATTCCTTGTTATCTGAAAGATTTTTCTGCCATTCAAGGATCTGTCTGAGCCAGGAAAGCTTCTCTTCCTCATGTTCATCCGGATGTCTGCCGTCACTGGTCTCTTTATATTTCCAGTGAGCTGCGATACCGAACTCAGCAGTCCTGTGCATGTCAAAGGTTCTTATCTGTATCTCAAATGGAGTACCGTTTCTGCCTATAAGAGTCGTATGAAGCGACTGATACATGTTTGCCTTTGGCATGGCAATATAATCCTTAAATCGTCCCGGTATCGGTTTATACATTTCGTGGATAACACCAAGAGCTGCATAACAGTCCTTTACCGAATTAACGATTATCCGTACCGCGAAAAGGTCATAGATTTGATCCAACGTCTTATGCTGGTTGACCATCTTCTTATATATAGAAAAGAAATGCTTAACTCGACCGTTTACTTCTGCTTCGATACCGGTCTCTTTAAGATTTCTGCTTACTTCATCGACGATCTGAGCGACAAATGCTTCTCTCTCGCTCTTTCTCTGTGCGATCTGGTTTTTAAGATCATGGTAAAAATCAGGTTTCAGATACTTAAGTGAAAGGTCATCAAGCTCGATCTTTATCTTACTGATACCAAGCCGCTGCGCGATAGGCGAATATATATCCAACGTCTCACGCGCGATCTCTCTTTGCTTTTCTTCCGGCTGATACTGCAGAGTTCTCATATTATGCAGACGATCTGCCAGCTTAATTATGATAACTCGTATATCCTTTGCCATAGCAAGGAACATTTTCCTCAAGTTATCAGCCTGAAACTCTGCTTTATTTCCCTGATATTTAAGTTTACTGAGCTTTGTAACACCATCTACGAGGTGAGCAACATCTTCACCAAACTCTCGTTTCAGGTCATCTACCGTCATTACAGTATCTTCAACTACATCATGAAGCAATCCTGCAACGATAGTCTCCTTATCAAGCTCCAGATCTGCTAATACAATAGCCGTACAGAGCGGATGTATGATATACGGTTCTCCGCTCTTTCTAACCTGATCCTTATGGGCCTCTTCTGCAGTGTGATAGCCCTTCTCGATCAACGATATATCATCGGAAGGGTGATATTTGCGGACTCTGTCAATCAGATCTTTATAAAGCATCTCCGGCGTTGTGTAGTCCTGCACGGAATAAAGTCTGCTGTTATCAAAAACATTTTCGTCATGATCTGCCATAAGAATCACCTCACTCTCCGTTTATATTTTAAATATCGTTGAAACCCCTGTGGAAATCCAATCCGCAGGGGTATCCATTTTCAGCTATAAAAGATTATATCCACATAAATCAAAAAATGCAATAAACAAGCCGATCTCATTAAATCGCTACAGGAATCTTCTCATTAAAATCACTGTACTGATAGTTCTCTAAATGGAAGGAATCCTTTGTAAATGCATAGAAATCATGAATAGACTTATCTATAGTAAACTCAGGAGCCGGGTACTGCTCTGCCTCAATGAGTTTCTTTGCGATATCAATATGTCTGTCATAGATATGACAGTTTCCTATCATATGGATAAGTTCTCCGGGCTCATAGCCATATGCTGACGCAAAACTATATACAAGCATGGCTGCCTGCACCGTATTCCAGTTATTGGCGGTGATCATGTCCTGAGAACGCTGATTAAGAATAGCACTGAGCTTATTTCCCATTACGCAGAAAGTCATAGAATATGCGCAGGGAGAAAGTGCCATCTCAGAAAGATCATGATGATTGTACATATTTGTCATGATACGTCTGGATGCAGGATCATTTACCAGCTGATAGATCACACGGTCAACCTGATCCATAAGGCAGGTTCCTTCTTCCCAACGGATCGTTCTCTGATCTAATGTGTCTCCGAACGCCTTCTTCAAACCTTCCTCAGTAACATCTTTATACTTAGAAAGGCATCCCATCTGATAACCATATGCCTTACCGATAGTACCGTTTTCATCTGCCCATGCATCCCATACGTGAGAACTCAGATCATGTACATCATTGCTCTTTTTCTGCCAGATCCATGAAACCTCATCCCACGCAGACTTCCAATAAGATCTCCTTACTGTCATTATCGGAAATTCTTTCTGAAGATCATATCTGTCACATACACCAAAAAGTGCGATCGTATGCGCCAGTGTTCCGTCTTCCCATTTAGGACGCACTTCAAGTCCCTCATCTGAAACACCATGTTCCAGAATATCCTTTACATTTTTTATAAAAAGCTTGTCAGCGTAGCTCATCATGTACCTCTTTCTTTTTAAAACACAGAAGGTATCTGTTCAGGTTCTTCACAGTTACCATAATCGGTTCATTATAGCACACTAAACAAAAGAACTCCAAGGGTTTCAAAACCCTCGGAGCCTTTGCTATTTTTTACTTATTTTACACGTATCTTAACTGCAACCTTTTTGTTTCCGTATTCTACGGTTATCTTCGCACTTCCCTTGCTTATCGCAGTTACATTTCCCTCCTGATCAACTGATGCGACTTTTTCTTTGGAAGATTTATATGACTTTGCCTTTGAATATGTCACACCCGATATCAGGCTGTTTACGTTTATTTTTTCACCTGTGGTAATGGTAGTCTTTTTTCCAACCGGCTTTTCTGCATAAATAGTGACTTCCTTAAATTCACCTTTTTTGCCGATTATTTCCAAAGTAACCGTTCCGGATTTTTTAACCTTAACCTTTCCATTCTTTGCAACACTTATGATCTTCTTTTCAGCTTTATCCAGCTTGTAGCTCTTTACAGAATAACTCATGCTTACTTTATAGGTTGTTCCTGACATTAGAACTACAGAAGTGTCACTGTCTGTGATCGTGTTGTTGGCAGGTGCGGAAGGAGTTGTTTCTGTCTCCTTTTTATCCCCCGGATTTACAGGATCAGACGATTCCTTATCTACCACTTTTACTCTTGTCTCATAATCGATCGTAAAGCCGTCATAGTCTGCTGTAACTGATACAGTAACATTACTAACGCCTGTTTTGAGTGCAGACAAAGAGACAACTCCATCCTTCTCAGACACACTTAAAACATCGTCATTATCAGCACTGACTTCAACCTTAGCTGCGTTTAAAACTTTAGACGGTATTTCTACCAGGACTTCTGTTTTACCAACTGTGATCTCTTTTTCTGCCGGGAAAAGAGAGTCGTCGATCGCAGCGAACGGATCCTTATAAAACGCATCCTGCTCAGACTGCATCAACGTGTTAAGAGCTTTTATCGCACTCTTGATCTCTGTCTGCGTACTTGCATTTTCTGCAGCGATCACCGCATTCTGAAGTGCAGTATTGGAATCATATCCATCACTATTCTTAGCTTCAGCTATAAGAGGATCAACTTCCGAACGATCCAATTTCAAAACTGTCAGTTCAAATTTTTGTTCAGCTTTGAGCTTACCGCTTGAGCAATACGCAGTAAGAGTAACCTTTTTATCTTCGTTTTTATCGTTTACAACCTTTCCTGACTCTGTGATAACTGCAGGATCCGAAGATGTCCATGTCACTTCATTCTCATTAACTTCCTTCGCAAGAGTCAGATCATACTGAACCTTATCCGAAGATGCATTTCTGCTTAAAATCTCGTCAAGAGTAAGACTTTCTTCAAAATCCTTCTGGAAAGAGTTTGAAAACCTCTTCTGAATACTTTCAGCACTTTCTGCCCCATCAACTATCTTGAAAGAACTAACTGTTCCACGGAACAATCCATCGGCTTTCCAGCAGGACTTTGCAAGATATCCAAGTATGTTGTTTTTGCATCCGTTAGCTACGACATCTTCCATGATACTGTATCCGGAATCAATGGTAGTTCCTATCTGCGCTCCATTAAGATAAAGCGACACTTTACCATTATCAAATACCATTACTGCAGTATATTCTTTGTCTGCTACAGTTGAGATTCCCGTATCAAGCAAAAGCTCATTGCTATCGTCTTTTATTCCACCTCTTAATGTGCTTCCGCCAAACGCAGGTGAAAGGAAAAGATAATTTGTTCCTGTTGATTTTGGATTTGAACCAATGTTAAAGAGCCATGCATTATTTCCGCAGCTTTCACTTCTTGTAAAGGTTGTTTCTATTGTAAACTCTTCTTCGTTTTGCAGATCTTCCATTATAGAAACAGGGAGATTCAAGTAGCCGTTTCCATCAAATACGAGTGCACCGTCTTCTACAGACAATTCGCCACCGATTTCAGCATCATTACCGTTTCCGGACTTATCTGCGATGACATTTCCATTTATTTCTGAAAAGTCCAGTTCGAGAGCTGTTTCTTTATTTACCGTATCAGACTCTGACTCAGTTACGGTTACATTGATCGTCTCGCTCTTTTCAACACTTCCTTTTTTTACGGTTACAGTAATTGTCGCTGTTCCGGCCTTGATCCCGCTGATCTTACCATCCTTATCAACCTGCGCTGTCTCAGGATCCGATGATTCAAATGTGGTCTCATAATCTCCAACACCGGAAGGAACCTTAAGTGTAATGGTCTTACTCTTGTTTTCTGCCAATGTTATCTCTTTTGCAGAAACTTCAAATCCTTTTTCATTTAAAACATCTTCTCCGCTTTTTCCGCTGTAGATAGTCTGGATCTGTTCTGCCGTAAGCACTTCATCATAAATCCGTACATCATCGATCAATCCTTTGAACTCATTATCCCAGTTGCTGACTCCGAGAAGGATTCCCTGCTTTTCTCCGTCAAGTGCCGATGCCTCTTTTCCGTGTCCTATCAACTCGCCATTGCAGTACGCTGATGTTTCTCCGCCTTCTGCCCCTGTGATCACGATATGTCTCCATGTGTTCTTCGCAGCAGCAAGAGTTGCAAAAGTTTGCCAATTTATCTCACCATTTGACGCGGAGTTTGACCAGAATTTATATCCACTTCCTTCACCAGACATAGCTACCCATTCCTCCGGGTCGTTATAACCTAAAAATACGACCGGAGAATTTGTTTCAGGTGCTTCCGTTGCCTTCTCCCAAAACGAAATCGTATAGTTACTTCCGATGTTTTTATCAGGCAATTCTATTCCGTAGTCACCAAGGAGTACTGCTTTATCTCCTTCTTCACCTGTATGTCCTTCTCCATATACGACTTCTCCGCTATAGGATTTTAATCCTGTTATTATGGGTTTTGCTCCCTCAGGAAGCTCACCATCAAAGTCGTACTGTGACTCAGCATCCGGTATTGCCTGATCAGACGCAGCTCTTGCGTCAATATTCATTCCAGGAACTCCGCTTGCTGCCATGGCGAATGCGAGAGTTGCCCCGAGAAACTTCTTATATTGAAATTTGCGCATCAATTCTCTCCTCATATAAACACTAATGATGTAATGGTCAAAAGTAAATTTTGCCCCTTACTGATGTCCGTTTTTAATTCTGAACACGTATCTGTACTGTTCCTGACTGTCCTTTGTATTCAGCCTTTAACTCATATGTACCGGCCTTTTTCATATTTACCGCAGATGTATCAACCTTAAGTCCTTCTGCACCGGAATAAATGATCTCCGTATTACCATACTCATCTACAACGGTTATTCTAAGGTCATCCGTTTTAAGACTATCCCCAACATTGTATGTACGATCTGTCTTTCTTACAGTGATCGACGATACTTCATTTGCAATCTCAGAAGCTATGCTAAATGTACAATCCGAAGCCTGAGGATTCTTCTCAACAGTAAGCTCGCCGTTTTTGGAAGTAAGGTAATATCCCGGATAAGCAACGCTCTCAAAGGTTGTTCCGTTTGCTACAGAACTATCGAAGCCTTTCAGTGTTCGGAATGTCATTCTCTTTGAATCCACTGTATATCCATCACTTGATGCCTTCTGGTAATCCTGACCCATAGAAACTGACATATCTTCATCTACCTGAAGCCACAATCCCGGCTTATTGTAGGATTCGATTGAAACATATGCATTATTATCTGTATCAGCCTTGCCGCTTTCTATTTCCCACATAGAATCTTCTGTAACAGAAGACTTCGCAGTACCAACCGTAACTTTTTTATATGGATACGCAGAATCATCAGTACTGTTTTTATATGTCTCATGCTTTATCAAAGCTCCGTTTGAATCCGCGATCGAGCTTGCCGTTCCTGTAAGACCTGTGGAATTTTCCTGAAGATATTCAATATTTCCATCTTCATCAAAGTGAAGTTCCTGAATGCAGACTACTCTTCTGAAACCACTTCCCCACGGTAAAGATCCATTGTGATATACAAAATATGTCTTTCCCTTAAAATCTATTACTGCCATATGGTTTGTATTGCTCGTAGCAGTAGGCTCCATTACGAGACCGCCATAATCCCATTCTGCGTTCCATATATCATCAGTCGTTGCGTACGCCATCTGCTCACGCCAGTACATAGCGTAGAAAAGATAGTACTTTCCATAGTAATTGCCATTTTTATCCTGTCTTCTGTAAAGCCAGGGTGCTTCAGCAAAATACCATCCATTCGGCATTCCTTTTATGGTCTGTCTCTCAATGTCTCCTGACTCAAAGGAAACCTTTCCGTCACCATTTCGATCCTTGATGGACACCATATCTTCATTAAGTTCTGCGATATAGTGATTTGTATTTCCCCATGCAAGATAGCGGTGTTCTTCTCCGTCGACAGTTTCAACCCATGCTGTAGGATCGATATCTTCCCAGCCTGCTCCTCCTCTGCCGGGATTTACAAAAGGTGTATCCGAGTCATATACGATCGGTTTAGATTCTGCTTTAAAAGGACCTGTAGGACTGTCGGAAACTGCTACACCTACACACTTTCCATACTTGGAAGTTTTTTCTTCCGCGCAGAAATATAAATAGTACTTATCTTTATATTTCACTACCTGACTTGCCCACGCCGATGTACTATCTGCCCAGGGGACATCAGCGCACTCAAGGATCACGCCTTCATATTTAAAATTCTTCATATCTGTAGTCGAGTAGCATCGCCAATCGGGCATCACATAGCCATCCCCACTCGATGCATCATGACCTACATACAGATATACTGTATCTCCATCAACAAGTGCTGCAGGATCTCCTCCATACAAAATGTCTCCGGTATCATCAAATCCCAAAACAGGATTTCCTGTTTTGCTCTTATTCAAAACCTTTTCTGTGACAGTATCCGAGCTCTTGTCGGCGGCGATCACAGACCCTGCCAGAGATGTAACCGCCATAGCTGACGAAAGCATCAGGACCAAAAGCTTTCTTCTCATATGATTCTCCCTTCGATTTCACGTCATAATCCGGTTTGATTTCATCGGCCGCTGAAAAGTTCCGAATTTGTACAAATTTTATCAATCCACCATTTATCGCACAATATTTTAAGCTAATAATTGTATATCTTTTTGTGCATACAAAATTTTGATGTGAGATTTATATATACTTTTAAATATATTGTCCTATAGTTTTTAGTATTTGTAGACAATACATTTTCATTTCATTTTTTCCATTTTTGCACATCATTTCTCAGCGTTTTGTAAACTTGTACACGACAACTCAAAAATGGATATAATCACGTCCAATATAACGTTTTCCTTGAAATAAGATATTTTTTCTGTATAATCAATAGGAGCTAAAACGAAAACAGTATTAAATAAGGAGTTTCTATGATAGAAGCAGTCGGCGTTACTTATCGTGTCGGCAAAAAGGCACTTTTTGAAGATGTAAATATTAAGTTCACAGAGGGAAACTGCTACGGTATCATCGGTGCTAACGGTGCAGGAAAATCAACATTTCTGAAGATCCTTTCCGGTCAGCTCGAAACCACAAACGGTGATATCCATATCGGAAACGGTGAACGTCTCTCTTTCCTTGAGCAGGATCACTTCAAATACGATGAAAATGTAGTTCTTGATACGGTTATCGCAGGAAATCAGCGTCTCTTTGATATCATGAAAGAAAAGGACGCTATCTATGCAAAGGAAGATTTCTCTGACGAAGACGGTGTAAGAGCCGCAGAACTTGAGGGTGAATTTGCAGAATTAAACGGATGGGAAGCAGAGTCTGATGCAGAATCTCTTCTTAACGGTCTTGGAATCTCCTCTGAGCTTCATCATGAGGTAATGAAGAACCTCACAGGTTCCGATAAGGTCAAGGTTCTCCTTGCACGTGCTCTTTTCGGAAACCCGGACGTCCTTCTCCTCGACGAGCCTACTAACCACCTTGATCTCGATGCAATCGAGTGGCTTGAGGACTTCCTCATTGATTTTGAAAATACAGTCATCGTAGTATCCCACGACCGTTACTTCCTTAATAAGGTCTGCACTCATACGGCTGACATTGACTATGGAAAGATCCAGCTCTATGCAGGAAACTATGACTTCTGGTACGAGTCCAGCCAGCTCATGAAAAAGCAGCAGCAGGAAGCTAATAAGAAAAAGGAAGAAAAGATCAAGGAACTCCAGGAATTTATTTCCAGATTCTCTGCTAACGCTTCCAAGAGTAAGCAGGCTACAAGCCGTAAGAGAGCCCTCGAGAAGATCCAGCTCGATGATATCAAGCCTTCTTCCCGTAAGTATCCTTACGTTGACTTCCGTCCTGACAGAGAGATCGGAAACGAAGTACTTACTGTTGAAAACCTGAGCAAGACTATTGATGGTGTTAAGGTTCTCGATAACATCAGCTTTGTCCTTAACAGAACTGATAAGGTTGCTTTTGTAGGTGCTAATGAGCAGGCTATCACTGTTCTCTTCCAGATCCTTATGGGAGAGATGGAACCTGATGAAGGAAATTACAAGTGGGGCGTTACTACAAGCCAGGCTTACTTCCCGAAGGACAATACAAAGGAATTCGACAACGATTACAATATTACTGAGTGGCTTACAGGCTATTCACCCGTTAAGGATGTAACTTATGTAAGAGGCTTCCTTGGACGTATGCTCTTCCCCGGCGAAGACGGTGTAAAGAAGGTTCGTGTCCTCTCCGGAGGAGAAAAGGTTCGTTGTCTCCTTTCCAAAATGATGATCTCAGGCGCAAACTGTCTCGTGCTTGACGAGCCTACAAACCACCTTGACATGGAGTCCATTACAGCTCTGAATAACGGTCTCATCAAGTTCCAGGGTGTTGAGCTTTTCACTTGTCATGATCATCAGTTTGTACAGACTACAGCAAACCGAATCATGGAGATCACTCCCGAGGGCGGACTTATCGATAAGATCACAACTTACGATGAGTACCTTGCAAACAATGCAGCAGCTCGTAAAGCAACTGTATATACTGCCGATCTCGAGGATGACAATAACTAATACCTGAACTATATGGGGCATGATCTTTTATGCAGATCATGTCCCTTTTGTGTTCTATAATTGTTCTTATGAATAAGCCACGAAAGGATAACAGTCGTATGCTATACGGAAATATGAGAGATGGTGTTACAGAACCGCCTGTTGATCTGCATGTTCACTCAACTGCTTCCGACGGTACATATACGCCTTCTGAGCTGGTTGATTACGCAATAAAAAAAGGGCTCGCCGCGATAGCACTTACAGATCACGACACCGTAGCAGGTCTGCAAGAGATCAGAGACTATGCCGCATCACTGGAAAGCGCTCCGGAGATCATAAACGGTATAGAACTCTCAACCGATCTTAACGGCAAAGATATCCATATTGTCGGACTCTTTATCGACGAAACAGAACCTGAGTTTTTAAGTAATCTGGAAGTTTTCAGAAATTCCCGAGATGTCCGAAACGAAAAAATGTGCAACGGACTCCGTGAAGGACTTCATATGGACATATCATTTTCGAAGCTGAAAGAAGCCTTTCCCGGCGCTGTCATCACCCGTGCCCACTATGCAAAATATATGCTGAAACACGGGTATGTTCAAAGCACACAGGAAGCATTTGACCGATATATCGGTGACGGCTGCCCATACTTTGTACCGCGCGAAAAAGTCACTCCTGTTGATGGAATCCGACTCATAAAAAAAGCTCACGGAATTCCCGTACTTGCCCATCCCCTTCTCTACGGAATGTCTCATGACAGGCTGGATTCTCTTGTAACTGACTTAAAAGCAGAAGGCCTCGCTGCCATGGAAACAATGTATACGACATTTTCAGCTGGCGAGACCAACGAAATGAAATCAATGGCAGATGAGCATCAGCTATTGTGGTCAGGCGGATCTGATTTCCACGGAAGCAACAAAACTAACACCGATCTCGGAACAGGACGCGGAAATCTATTTATCCCTCTTTCCGTACTTGAAAAATTAAGGGATCATCACAAAAAACAGGAGTACTAAAAGATATGACTACTGACAGAAAATTTCTCTTTGTCGATCTGGATGAGACACTTCTCACCAGTGATAAACGAATAGATGGTACTGATCTCGAAGCGATAAACGAAATGCTGGATCAGGGGCACTGCTTTGCATTTGTTACAGGCCGTCCCTATCCTGACACGATATGCATAGCAGAAAGATATCGTCTCGTTCGTGACGGCTTTTATATCGCAAGCTACAATGGATCACAGATAAATAATCCTGTTACAGGAGATGTCCTTTACGCCTCTCCTGTTTCAATAAACGATGTCCGGATGATCTTTGAAACCGCTGCCGAGAAAGACGTACACTGCCAGACCTACGACAGAAATTATGTCCTTGCAACCGGCGGACAGGAGATCCTGGATGCATATCTCAAAGGAAAGGTCATGAAGCCTCTAATCGTTCCGACCATTGATGATGTAATAAATTCCCTCACAACACCTCCGATGAAAGTTATCTGCATGGCTCTCAATGATCGTCCAAAGCTGCAGCGTTTTCGTGAATATATCGAACCGCTTCTCCCTGCTCGATTAAATACGTTTTTCTCCAGTGACCGGATTTTGGAAATCAGCGCATCCGACTCTTCTAAAGGTACAGGTCTGCAGCGACTCTGCGAGATAACAGGTATACCTGTTGCAAACTCCATCGGTGCCGGTGATGAAGAAAATGATCTTCCTCTCCTCAAAGCCGCCGGCTTAGGTGTAGCCATGGCTAATGCACGTGAAGAGGTAAAAAAAGCCGCAGATGTTGTCACCGAACATGACAACAACCACGGCGGAATTGCTGAGATCATTTATAAATATATTCTGATGTAAGGGTCAAAAGTAAATTTTGCCCCTTACTGATGTCACGGATTGCTTCATTGCTACGCAATTCCCGCAATCCTAAAACACTCGCATTCCGCGTAATAACGCTACTTGCTCGTGTTTTGCGGGTCCCAAGGTCTCAATCCTCTTTGTGCAAGCACAATCGGATTTTGACCTTTTGACCCTGACATCATATTCTTCAAGTATGATAATATCCATATTATCTTTGCTTTACACAAAGTCAGTGCAGGACTGATAAAGAGAATTTCATCAGTCCTGCACGTCACATTTAAAGAAATTTCTCCACCTCATCCGGAGTAGTAACGATCGCATCCGGGTGAAGTTCTTCAAGTTCTGCTCTGTCGCGGAATCCCCAGAGAACGCCGATCGTAAACATCCCCGCTCCTATTCCGGTCTTCATATCTGTATTTGTGTCTCCGAGGTATAAACATTCAGACGGCTCCACACCAAATTCTTTAGCAGCCATCAGTGCCATATCCGGTGCCGGCTTTTTAGGAATACCTTCTTTCTGACCTATAACCAGATCAAACGTCCCTGCAGGATAAACCGCATCTGCAACCTTTACCGACTTCGCATGCGGCTTATTGGAACACACTGCTATCTTCATGCCTCTGGCTTTCATTTTTTCAATAAGCTCAGGTACTCCCTTGCATGGCGTCACATGGTAAAGACACCCTTCCTCAAATTCTTCCAGATAGCGTGCATATACTTTCTGTATGATATCTTCGTCAGAAACACCGTGGATCTTCATAACACGACGTATCTGAGTTTCCGCACCATCACCAACTATAGTCTTAAATCTTTCCAGTTCTATTTCCGGATAACCAAACTCTCTTAAAACCGTATTTGTAGTGTGAGCTATTGACTCCAAAGAGTCAGTAATGGTTCCATCCATATCAAAGAGTGCTGCCTTCATTTCCTTCCTCCCTTGGTGCTTTCTCCGGAATGAACACTCTTTCAGAGATCACATCTTTCTTTTTATTAGCATTATCCTTCGCTTCCCTGCAGAAGAATTTCTGAGAATTAAGCGGTTTCTTACCACGCTTATCTATCTTTATATAGTCTCCGTTTGGCTGGAGCAAATGAGCTTTTGTATTATCATCAAGCTCTACCTCAAGGAAGTGACGGAGATCTTCTTTAAGTTCTTCCCGTTCCACCGGAAACATGATCTCTACACGGCGGTCCAGATTACGCGGCATCCAGTCCGCTGAACCCATGTAAAATTCATCATTTCCTTCATTGTAAAACCAGAATATGCGGCTGTGTTCAAGGAAAAATCCTACGATAGAACGAACTGTAATATTTTCGGAAACTCCCGGTATGCCGACTTTAAGGCAGCATATACCGCGAACTATCAGGTCTATTTTTACACCCGCTGCCGAAGCTTTGTAAAGAGCCTCTATGATATCAGGATCACAAACCGAATTCATCTTTGCAACGATGCGGGCTTCACGACCGTGTCTGGCATTCTCTGCCTCACGACCGATTAGATATATAAATCTGTCCTTAAGCCACAACGGAGCAAGCGACAGTTTATTCCATGTAACAGGCTCAGAATAACCGGACAGCATATTAAAAACTGCTGTTGCATCCTCTCCTATAGGCTCAGAGCAGGTAAACAGTCCCATATCGGTATAGAACTTCGCAGTCGTATCGTTGTAGTTACCTGTTCCGAGATGAACATATCTGCGAATACCTTCCGATTCACGACGTACAACGAGAGCAATCTTTGAATGAGTCTTCAATCCGACCAGACCGTAGATAACATGACATCCGGCTTTCTCAAGTGTCTTTGCCCAGTTGATGTTATGTTCCTCGTCAAAACGAGCCTTTAGCTCAACCAGTACAGAAACCTGCTTACCATTCTCAGCAGCATATGCAAGCGCTGCGATGATCGGAGAATTACCGCTCACTCTGTAGAGCGTCATTTTTATCGCAAGTACATCCTTATCTCTGGCTGCTGTACGGATAAAATTAACTACCGGTTCAAAAGATTCGTAAGGGTGCTGTAGAAGGATGTCTCCGTTCCTTATCTGCTCAAAGATATTCTCATCAGGATTCATATATTTCGGAGACTGAGGAGTCCATCCCTTTATTTTCAGATTTTCAAATCCCGGAAGCCCTGCAACCTTTGACAGGAAAGTAAGATCAAGCGGTCCGTTAATATAATATGTTTCCGCGTCATCAACCTGAAACTCATCCCGAAGCAGTCTTAAAAGATTTCTATCCATGCTCTCTTCTACATCAAGCCGGATAACTTCACCCCACTGACGCCTCTTAAGCTGTCTTTCGATTTCCTTCAGGAGATCTTCTGCTTCATCTTCGTCAATGGTCAGATCCGCATTTCTCATGATACGGAAAGGATGAGCGCATACAATATTGTAATTTAAAAACAAGCGTTCAATATTTCTCTCGATCAGTTCTTCAAGAAGGATCACCGTATAGTTTTCATCCGTAGCAGGGATCCGTACTATACGCGGCAAAACATCCGGAACCTGTACAAGCGCAAATTCCGGCTTGTCATTGTCATTATTATTTTCTTTATCTTCCTTTGTCTTTCCGCCTGAACGGTTTCTCAGAGAATGTGCCGCATCCTTAGGATAAACCAGCGCACCGATATTCAGGGATTTATTTCTGACAAGTGGAAACGGTCTCGATGAATCCACTGCCATAGGAGTCAGAACAGGATAAACGTGTTCCTCGAAATATCTGTCAACATACTCTGCCTGTTCCGGAACCAGATCCTCATGATGAGTCACTACCGTGATCCCATTCTGCTTAAGAAGCGGCAGTATCGAGCGATTATATGTCGAATACTGAAGGTTTACAAAATCATGTGTCACACCATTAAGCTCAGCTAACTGCTGTGCTGCTGTCAGGCCGGCAATGTCCTTCTTTGTGTATTCCACATTTACCATGTCCTTAAGCGATGCTACACGCACCATAAAAAATTCATCGAGATTGGACGCAGTGATCCCGAGCATCTTCACTCTTTCAAAAAGCGGAAGAGTCTTGTCCCTTGCTTCCGAGAGAACTCTCTCGTTAAACTTTATCCATGATAATTCTCTGTTTGTATAGTACCTTGGTGAACGAAAATCTATCTTCTGCGGCTCTTTTTTTCCGCCTCTTTTATCTGTCTTACGACTTATTTTAGAATCTGTCATTCGAATACCCCTCCATATTCTATAAAAAGACTCCCTTTGTCCTCATGACCGGTCTGATTCCGAATACTTCCTCAAACATAGGTATTTCTTCTTCAAAAAGTCCCTTTTCAAGAGCAAGATCTTCCCGTGTATCAATAGTAATGATCAGGGACTTATCCTTCAGTGCAGCTTTCACTTCATTGTATTTTTTCTTTGGAGAACGAGCCATTCCAACCGCTACACGCAGCATGGCTGTAAGCTTGGTCACCATGAGAAGACTCTTTTCATCAAAGTCATTATCTTCAAGAGCCTCATAATATATTTCTTTTGGATACGAATTTAGAACAACCGTCGCCACAATCTCACGCTCAAGATGAGACAGTCCTATGATCTCTGTACCCATTATGATGCTGTAGGAAGCTTCCGCAGAATCCGACATCGAAACAAACCGTCCAACATCCCTGAGCCTTGCCGCGAGCTGGAGTAAAAGCCTTCCTCTCTTGTCCATTCCATGAAGCTTTTTCATACTGTCAAAAATGGCCATGGAACAAAGCACCATCTGGTCTCCGAGAATCTGACTTCCCTGATAGCGAAGAGATATATTTTCCGCGCAGGAAATTATATCTTCCTCAAAATTGTGATCGGACTTAACAAACTTATTCTTTTCCGCATAGTCATAAGCTATACCATCAGAAAGCGTAACACCGGGGATCCAGAGTCTCTCTGCTCCAGTTACACGAATCATATACTTAATGAGAGTAGCTGAAGGCATGAGAAGAGAAGCATTCTCTCTCGGTATGCCGAGTTCTCTGGAAATCTGGGCAGGCGACATTGATCTAAGCACATCCACAAATTTCACATACTGATCTCCGGTAACCTGATTGATAAGACCGTGCTCATTCCCGATCTTCTGAATGATATACGGCAGGTAATCATCGATCACGACGATATTCTGGATATCGATATTCTTTAGATACAATTTCTTAAATGAATGAAGCTCGTTTGCAATGAGTTCCGAAAGCAGTCTGTCATAATTTCCGGTAGTAGGCTCCAGTGAATTAAGAGTCGTGCGAAGCCTGAGGATCCCAAGACGCAGATTTACTGTCGTGATAAGATGTGAATTGGAAAACAGCGAAACCTGCGTACTTCCTCCACCTATATCTATGAACGCCGTTCCTCTGTCTATTATGTGATCAAACTGTTCACTTTTAAGAGCTACGGATTTATAATCCAAAAATCTCTGCTCAGAATTGCTAAGCGGAGATACATTTATCCCTGTACGAAGACGTATCTGATCCAAAATGACCGAAGTATTTTCCGTCTCTCTGATCGCAGAAGTGCCATAGGCCCTGTAAGAATCAACCTTGTAGGCATTCATGATCTCGTGATACCCCTTAAGGATCTCACAGAGCTCATCCATTCTTTCGTAGCTGATCTTTCCCGTATTGTAGGTATCCGTTCCGATCTCAACCCTGTGACGCACATAGTCGATCTCACGGACACCTCGCTTTTGAGAAAGTTCAAATATCTTCATGCCTATTTCATATGAACCAACATCTATCGCCGCAAATAGTTTCATACACAATCCCCTTTTGTATCTAAACCCCTGTGCAAAAGCTGCGTCATCTTATAACTATTCAGAATATTTACGTCAATTTTTTGTACCAAGCAGATAATCAATAAACTGCTCTGCAGTCCTGCCGCTCATTCCGCCATGAGAAAGCTCCCACTTATTTGCCTCAAGGAGAAGTTCTTTCTCCGGCATATTTATGCCGCGTCTCTCTGCAATAGTCTTTACGATCGTTTCAAATTCCTTTTTCATAGGTCTGCCGAAATAGATGGTTACTCCAAATCTGGCAGAAAGAGAAAGCTTCTCCTGTACCGTATCGCTTTCATGAATATCATCATTATCCCTGCGGTCAAGTCTGTCTGAGAAACCTTCGTGAACCAGATGTCTCCTGTTTGATGTCGCATAGATAAGGATATTATCGGGCTTCTTTTCAAGACCTCCCTCTATTACAGCCTTTAAGTATTTGTACTCTGTTTCCGTATCTTCAAATGACAGATCATCCATATAAAGGATAAATTTATAATTACGGCTCTTTACCTGTCGTATGACATCATTAAGATCCTGGAACTGATGCTTGTAAACCTCGATAACCCTGAGGCCATCATCAAAATATTGGTTAAGTATTCCCTTTATACACGAGGATTTTCCTGTTCCCGCATCGCCAAAAAGAAGCACATTATTTGCCGGACGGCCTGCAAGAAATGCCTCAGTGTTTTCAATAAGCTTCTGCTTCTGAGATTCCATTCCAACTATGTCAGAAAGCTTTGCATGTTTAACCCTGGAGATGGGTTCTATTTCTACCCTGTCATCTACCGTATGACGGATACGAAATGCCTTATGCATTCCAAAAGATCCGACACCAAAATCACGATAGAAATCTGTCATCCCCTTCAGGAATTCATTTTCGTCCTTAGCTACTCCAAGTTTTTCCGAGAGTTCCACGATCCTGTCTCTGATACGGCGATTGAAAACTACTCCATCATCAAGGGCCGGCTCATATCCTTCAAGAAATGAAAAGCAGGCAGTTCCCATGATTTTTCCGAGCGGTCCGAACTTCCAGTCAAACATCTCTCGAAAGATCTCTGCGTCATGCTTTGCCGCCTCGTACAGAGTCCCCCTTACCTCTCCTCTTTTCTCAGAAGCCAGGGTAAAACTGTTTTCATTCTCAAGTATCAGGAGTGAAAGAAAACATCTCCAAAGGTTTCCGGAAAAGCCATATTCCGCTGCCAGTTCCAAAATCCTGTTCACAACTGATGATGCCAGAGACAGATCCTTCTCCGCACCTTCGTACATACGTGACATATCCCGAAGGATGTCCATATGCTTCATATTTCTATATAGTAACAGTTCCTCGTATTTCATCTTTTCCGTCCTTATTTAATGATGTTACTTTTTGTCGCAATTCATGACCCTGTCATTAGTAATTTCCAAGTATCTTCATATTTCGGGTTTCTTCTCTTAATCCCCGAAGTGCGTTTTTCACGGAAGGATCCATGAGATTGCCTTCGAAATCAAGGAAAAATCTGTATTCCCACGGGCGATCCGGAATAGGACGGCTTTCTATTTTTGTCATATTAAGATCGTTATAGATGATATGAGACAAGCATGAATATAAAGAACCGCTCATATGCGGAAGCTCAAAGCATACGCTTATCTTCGTTGCGTCTCTCCTGAATACTTTCTGATTTTTTACAATAATAAATCTTGTGGAATTTCCATCACTGAAATTGATGTTTCTGGCAAGAATCTCAAGTCCGTAGACTTTTGCAGCACGTTCACCGGCTATCGCTGCCTGTCCGGGATCACCTTCATCACGGATCTTTTTTGCAGCCATAGCAGTATTGTCATAACTTAATATTTTCCAGTCGGCATGATCCTCAAGGAATTTTGCTGACTGCATAAGTGCCATAGGATGTGAATAAACATTTTTTATGCCTTCAAGGGTTGCTCCCGGGAGTCCCATAAGGCAGTTATCTATTTTTATCGTCTGCTCAGCAACGATATAATTCTCATACTCTGTGAGCAGGTCATAGTTTTCTGAAACGATACCTGCTGAACTGTTTTCTATAGGAAGCACAGCATAATCCGCTGCACCCTCTGCGATCGCACACATAGCTTCTCTAAAGGACTTAACCGAGTGCGCGTTTACATCTTCTCCAAAATACTTCACCATGGCAGCCTCAGAATAAGCGCCATTTACTCCCTGAAATACGACTCTTACATTATCTGTATATAACTCGTCAACCGGAATAAAAGGAGTATTTCCATATATGCCGCGTTCCTGCATGAGTGCGTACTGCTTTTTACGACTCATCGCCATTATCTGCTCAAAAAGCTCTGTTACGCCGAGTGCATTAAACTTGCTGTGGGTAAGACTTCTGATCTTTGACAGCTTCTGCTCTTCTCTTGCGCGGTCGAGAACATTTTTACCGTTTCGGATCTTGAAATCAGCCACTTTTTCACTGACTTCCATGCGTTCCTCATAGAGTTTTACGATTTCCGCATCGATTCGGTCTATTTCCTGCCTGTACTCATCTAATTCCATTCCGGTTCCTCCAATTTTGTTTGTTTAATAATACCGCGTAACAAGCCGAAGCACAACGTTTTGAAGATATATGTTGCATTAAAAGGGTTTGTTTTTTTTCCTTTTCTTCCGATAAAGATACTGATAAGGGTTTATGTTTTTGCTGAGTGTTTTTGCAACTGTTCTGAATAGTTACATTTTTATAGCTTTCGGGGGGTCAGTATGAAAAAGAGCAATATTCTGTTTTTGATCATTCTATCAGCTTTAATCATAGCACTCGGTGTTTTTCGCTTTATGAGCAATCATGTCGCGGAGAATCCCGTCGGAACTGTCGGGAATACTCCCGGAAATCTGTACAACAAAGGCATGGTTTGCGAATACGACGGTTACGTCTATTTCCATAATTATACTGATCAAGGTACTCTCTACCGGATGAAGCCCAACGAGACTGAACCAAAGCAGATCATCAAAGAGAGCGTTGCCTATATTAATGTTGCCGGAAAATACGTTTACTACTATCAGAATCATGATAACAACTCCGGTGCCGACCTTGCGTTCCTTAGCCGCAACCTTGGTATTTATCGTTCCACTCTTAAAGGAAAAAACACTATTTGCCTGCAGAAAGCCCCGGTTACTACCGTTGCTTTGATCAACAGCGATGTTTATTACCAGTACTTCGATGACACTTATGGTCTGAACCTTTATAAGAAACACATCGACAACACCAAAGAAGAACAGATCACCGATGAACCTGTTCCGCCCCTCTGCCCTGTAAACAACGTGATCTACTACGCAAAGCAGGTCGGCGATCACAATCTGTGCTCTCTTAATATCACTAATGGCTCTACAAGTACTGTTTTTAATGGAAATATCTGGAATCCGATCGTTACAGGCGGATATGTTTATTACATGAATAATCTCGATGATTACGCCTTGTACCGCAGAAAACTCGGTGATGTGAATGAAGAAAAACTCACTGATGACAGGATCGACTGCTATAACGTTGTTAATAACAGCTGGATCTACTATCAGAGCAATTCTACTATCGATCCCGCAATCAAGCGTATGCACGTCGATGGCAGCGAAAATGAAGTCGTTATGAGAGGTAACTATACAGAAATAAATGCTTCATCAATGTACGTTTATTTCCGCCCGTTTGATAATGAGACTATGGTATATCACCAGCTGATCAACGGACCGGTGAATCCGCAGACATTTGTTGTAAAGTGATTCTTTGACATAGTGACGGAAGCGGAGAGCGTTGTTTCCGTCACTTCTTCGAGCAAAATAGCACCGCCCCTCCACTATTATATATTTATACCTCAATTACAATGATTGCTGCATTCTTTATTTGTTTGCTACAACACGCATTTCAAAGCAAATGTTATGAAAAAGAAATCCAAAAAAATTTTTCTACAAAAAAGTCGTCTATACCTAGAAAAAATAGGATACAGACGACTTTTTCAGCCTTATAGTTAATTCAGTTTAAATTCTTATTTTCTCGTATTCTGATTTGACCACTCTGTCTCGCAGTACTTGCATCGGTATGTACCGCGCTCCGGATCTGTGAGATAAAATACATGATCAAGTTCCTGTTCGATCGATGTGATACATCTGGGATTATGACACTTTATGACATTTGTGATAGTCTTTGGAAGCTCCAGATGAGGACGCTCAATGATCTCGCCGTCCTTGATGATATCAACTGTCGCTCTGTGATCGAGGAATGCGATGGTATCGAGATCGTACTCACGAAGAGGCATCTCAACCTTTATCATATCCTTCTTTCCCATCTTCATACTGAAAGCATTTGTAATGATAGCAACACTGCACTCCAGTTTATCAAGTCCCAGATCATTATAGATCTTCATGGCACGACCGGGATGAATATGATCGATAACGAAACCTTCTTCGATCTTTCCTACGTTTAGTTTATATTGCTTACGCTTTTCTGTTTCTGACATGTCGTCCTCCAATCATAAGATAATCATTCCGGCTTGATATTCAGCAGTGTTAGGATCAGTGCCATACGGACATACATACCGTATTTAACCTGCTTAAAGTAAACAGCTCTCGGATCATCATCTATTTCTGTCGAGATCTCGTTTACACGCGGCAGAGGATGGAGAACCAGCATATCAGGACTTGCCAGATTCATCTTCTTTTTATCCAGGATATAGAAATCCTTCAATCTTACAT
>CAMVTN010000019.1 GCA_947170415.1 uncultured Lachnospiraceae bacterium
GGAAAGCATGACCTCCCACTTAACCCTCGGAAAAATATTGTCAGCAAGCAGAACAAAGAAATAAATAACGATGACTGCTATAACAGCCGCAACATAGCTTAACGGATTTTTGCAGATAAAGAAGAGTCCGGCGATAGAAAGCATCTGAACCGATGCATAAAGTTCGCCAAGTTCCTGCAATCCATATATGTTTCCTGCCAGATCCTGCGTAAGTCCCTTAACCATCTCCTGATGCGCATGATGAGAGGTCGCGAGATCAAACGGTGACTTTCTAAAAATGATCAAAAGCGTAAAGCAAAATCCGAGAAAAATTCCGGGTGCCCGTACAATAGCCGGAACTTCCTGCTGGATAACATCCGAAACATTGAAGCTACCGCATGTCATGTAAAAACCGATGGCAGTCAAGAGAGTCATTGGCTCATATGCCATGGTCTGCATAAATTCTCTCTGAGCTCCGAGCGAAGAATACGGAGAATTTGCGCTATACGCTGCAAGGATCAAAAACATATCTGCCAAAGAATGTGCAAAAAATACCAGCAGAATGTCTCCTCCTGCAAAAAAGATACATCCGGTGAAGATCGTAAAAATAACAAATCCTATTACAAGAGCCGTCTGCACCCTGTTAACAACGATCGACTGCTTTTGAAAAAGCTTCAAAAGATCATATAACGGCTGAAAGAAAGAAGGACCTTTTCTATTTTGCATTCTTGCAGAAACCACGCGGTCGTAGCCCTCAAAGGCAAGTCCCACTAAAGGAGCCGCAGCAAGATAAATTAAAATGCTGACTAATATTACTGTCATTCTCATAATGCACCTCCCACTGCAACGATCATCATCACCGTAACCGCCGTTGCAGAAAGGTATAACGAAGGATTAAGGATCCTCTTTTCACCAAACCATTCTTCCATGTACCAGTTACTTAAATATGAAGGACGGATTCCTCCAAGCGAATCAATAAAATGACGATCATCACCGGCATTTACACCGGCCATATATGCCATCGTCATCTTTTCTTTCCTGTTCCTTATAAGGAAAGCTGCGAGCACAGGCATAAGTCCGATCATTATGAGCATCATGAGCATTACCCTGATATCGTTGTCGCTGATAATAGTACCAACAGTCTGTCCAAACGACTGTGAGAGTACCGGCTGTACAAAAACTGTACCGATCATCGGGAAAAGCGCACAAAGAGAAACTATAAGTGCCGTGAGGCAGTACATAACCCGCCATTCACTTTTATGTACTACATCACGATGTCTCTCTGACTGATGAAGCACAGCGTAAAGCTTTCCAAGCCATTTACCCCAGTAAAACATGGTAGTTGCCGAACCAAATACCAGGAACATAACAAGCATTACATTATTTGAATCAATATATGCTTTAAGAGCTGCCCACTTTGCGACCAGCATACCAAAAGGCGCAAGGAACATACCGCAGATTCCAACCGTCATGACATAAGCCATCTTTGGAAACTTCACTATCATGCCATGCATATCTTCCACATCTCTGCTTCCGGTAGCATTTTCAACTGCACCCACCGCAAGGAACATAAGTGACTTCGAAACCGCATGGAATAAAAGAAGCATTATAGCTGCCCAGGTCGCTGCCGGCTGACCTACTCCCGCGCAGGCTGTGATAAGTCCGAGATTTGAAATTGTAGAATACGCAAGCACTTTCTTTCCGTCACTTTGTGAAATTGCCAAAAGAGACGCCGCAAAGAAGGTAAATCCGCCAATAGTAGTTATCATTATTCCGCCAAGATTGCCTGCAAAAAGCGGAGAAATACGGATCAGAAGGTAAACTCCTGCCTTTACCATCGTAGCAGAATGAAGAAGAGCCGATGACGGTGTAGGTGCCACCATCGCACCCAGAAGCCATCTTGAAAACGGCATCTGTGCACTCTTTGTTATGGCTGCCAGCGAAAGGAAAACAACCGGGATAACGATGCCGGCCTTTGCCGGTCCCGCTTCCACGAGTTCTGTAAGGCTTCCGATCCTCATAACCAGCGCGCAATAAAGAATAGCAACCATAAAGCCGCAGCCGCCCAAAAGGTTCATCCACAGAGCCCTAAAGGAATTTGTGACAGCTTCAGATTTCTTAGTATATCCAATGAGTAAAAAGGAGACAGTACTTGTGATTTCCCAGAAAAAGAACATCCATGACAGAGCATCAGAAGTGATGAGACCATACATAGCTGTGAGGAAAAGAAACAATAATGCCTGAAAATACTGAGATCTGTTTTCAACATCTTTATGATGAATATGATAATCATGGAGATAACCTACAGCATAGATACTGATGAGTCCTCCTACGATGCCTACCACCATAAACATCAATATGGTAAGATCGTCAACCTTGAGCATCGGCAAATTTTCAACTGCCTTATGCGTCATATCCAGCCAGAGTACCGGGATAGTTCCGATCGCCGAAAGAAGAATGCAGTGATATTTCCCATGTTTCACAGACAGAACAGTTATAAGCGAAAACAAAAACAGTTCTCCTGCCATGAACACATATGTGCATTTTTCTGTAACCCCCGACTCCGGCAAAAACGTCAGTACCTTGTTATCACCAACGCCGTTAGAATATGCCCATACACAGAAAAGCACATCCAGCACCATCATTACGATGCTCCCGACAATAACAACGAGCCCACGGACCTTCTCTTCCCTGATCAATGCCGTTAAAATCGACATGCTCAAGGTGAAGAAGAAAAGTAACAATAAAATCAGCACCTCAATACCTCCCACAGCAACATTTTGTTAATTTATTATCATTTACAATGTTGCATAACCGTTTGTGCTATATTTTACCATATTCACGCAATAGTTTTTAGCTATTTTTCACACAATGTATTAATTTTCATTCAATTTTTAATGTGAACTGTAAGTTACAGTTCAGACGCAAACGGAGCACTTTGCTGCGGAGTTTGTGACCAACAAATATGAATAGCCATATAGGTTTTGCCCATCGCCAAAGGCGATTTAATTGGCAAAACCTGTTACTGTCGCGAGCTGAAAGCGAGTGAACAGTAACAACTGTAACCCAAGCAGCAACTTCATTTGTATGCAATTCTTGAATTTTACCCGCAGTTCTTTTATCATAGATAAGTAGTAACAAATACTGCGCTGCCTGGCGTGGCATCATTTAGAAAATATGGGGAAATATGAAAGAGTGGGAGTATGAGCTCAGGAGCGACATCTTTTCAGCGTTCCTGGCTAATAATAAGCAGATGGCATCCGCACTGATGTGGGAGCTTATCGGAAAGAAAAGCGGCGGTCTTTTTTATCGCTATCGACCTCTGGATCTTATGGAGCTTACAAGCATCCGTTATGACCAGATGTATTTTTGCCGTGCGATACGTTTTGATAATCACGGCGACGGTATGATCCGTTTCAAGAGCTATGTGACCTGTTTCACAGATAAGAAAAATTCGCTTACCATGTGGAATGACTATGCAAATGCCGCGAAAGGTATCTGCATGGAATATTCCTATGACGACATCATGACCTTTGCACAGGATAACAATCTGTTCTTTGCACCGGTCCGTTATAGCGACAAGGATCTGGAGATCACTGACAAGGTAAGTTCCGTCATGTCCATGATGAGTAAACCTAAAGTGGAATCCGATGAATATGAATGGCGACTCTGGAAGATCGATCTTCATTCAACCGACATAGGAAAGATAATGGCAGGCATAAGCCCCAGAAAGATCTATATAGGTAGAAACGCCGACGACGAAGAATTGATCAATGAGCTTTACGATATCGGCGCAGAAAAAGAAATAGAAATAATCAGATAAATATACCTCTTTACCAGTCCTCTTCAATTATCTGCATCTCCAGATAATCGAAGGGGACTTCGTCTATAAAGTTATCTCCGCGAAATCTGGTCTTTGCCGATCGCTTAAAATCATCAATATTATTTTGCAGCCATATCGGCACGCTGAGATCCAACTCATGACAAGCTGCCTCAAGTCCGTTCATGATCTTGTGAGTACGGGTATCCTCTGTAAAATCCTCAATAACCGTATCCTGTATCATGTGATTATTTTTCCATTCTCTAAACCAGATTCTCATAATTTTTCCTGTCTCTTACGAGAAAATATGCAGTATACTGCTTATCTCCTTTGCTTTCTTTTTTATTTCTTCTTCGTTTTCTTTTAGATATGCCACGATCTGATGTACTTCATCTTCCGTAAAACCTGCGTTTTTCAACACTTTTCCGCCGGGCACACGCATTTCCACCTCGTCAATGCTGCCTTTTTCGTTTTTACGCTCGAATCTCACACAGACAAAAGCCTTCCCCTCTTTGTCATGCAGCACACCTGAATGTGTCATGCTGACTTCACCGTTATTATCCATACCGCCCCTCCTTTCGGTATATCCATGCGTAGGATATCATAAACAGGCTTATGTGTATATATCGGGTCATTATATGCTCACCTATAACCCCGGTAAAAGATTTTGCCAAAAAATCCTACCTGTATTAGACTGAATTTTAGTGCGATAATAACGTTAGGGGCAAAAATCCTTTTGTCCCTGTCATCATAAAAATAAAACCAAAGGGGATTTTAACATGAAATTCAATTCTATAAAAAAGATCCACGACGGCGAATTTATCTCACGCTACGACCTGCATTATGAAACTGAAGACGGAAAACCAAAAACTTATGAAATAATCAGCAGAAACCATGACCTCAAAACACTCGAAGAACTGCAGAATAAGCGTGCTGACGCAGTCGTTCTGATACTCACTGACGAAACAGGTGACAGAATCCTCTTAAATCGCGAATTTCGTATGGCAGCCGGGCAATTTGTCTACAATTTTCCGGCAGGTCTCATCGAGCCTGACGAAACACCGGAGAAAGCCGCAGCCCGCGAACTTCGTGAAGAAACAGGACTTTCTCTCACAGAAATCCGCGATAAGATCGGATTAAGCTACAGCGCCATAGGTTTTTCAAATGAGACCAATGTATGTATAGTCGGCACAGCTACCGGAGAATTTTCTGAAAGCACGTCTTCCTATGAAGAAATAGAAGCCAGGTGGTACACCCGCTCCGAAGTACGCGAGCTCTTAAAAACCGCACCTTTCGCCGCAAGAACCCAGGCATGGTGCTACTGCTGGAGCCACGAAAAATAAGATAAAAAAATCCGATTTTGTCAAATTCTCCGCGCAAGCGCAGGAGCCGTCGGTTCTACCTATCCGCTCGCGTCGCATCTTGTGCATGTAGTGCATTTCTATAAGTCAAAAAATTGCCGCCCGATATCACTATCGGACGGCTCTAATACGCCTAGTCGAAATATAGAGTTATCAGAACACTGAACAATCAAAGCTCTGTAGAATCCAAGGCATTTAAGAACATTCTTGCCACTTCCACCATAGGTGTCGAACTCTCCATACTTCTCTTCTGTAGAAAGCGGTAAGCCTGATCTTCACTCATCTGGTTTCTATCCATGACGAGCTGCTTTGCGCTCTGGATGATATCCTTCTCCTCTTTACTGCGTTCAGGACGAGTGTCATGATTACGACGTTCATCAAGTTCCACAAGGATTCTCGCACTACCGCAGATTTCTCCACTGGATGCCGGCAATCTGAGCCTAAATAGATTCTCATTCTCACAGATATCCAGATCTCCCGGACGGCCTGCTACCAGAAAGAAAGCCATATCACTAAGCTCATCTGCCAGTTCATCCGCAGTCATGTCAGAAAGTCTCGGAGAACAGATTACGACTCCGCCGCCCATGCGCTTAATATATCGCAGCACTTCCAGTCCGGTCTGACAGGTCACATGAACCTGTATACCGTTTCGCTCAAGCGTATCTGTGATTGTATTCCTTAATTTTTCATTTGAAAATGCAACTACAGTCCGCAGCAATTCCGTCACCTCTCCGCAAAAACATTTATATTCGCATTTAATGACACGACTTAGAAATTAACCATGTACTTGTCAAGCTCCCACTGGCTGACCTGAGTACGATACTCATCCCACTCAGCTCTCTTACCTTCGAGATACTGTGAAAGCAGATGATCACCAAGAGTCTCCTTGATAACCTCATCCTTCTCAAGCTCATCAAGAGCTTCCTCAAGGTTTCCGGGCAGGGAATCGATTCCATTTGCCATTCTGGTAGCCTTGTCCATTGCAAAGATGTTGTCAGTAATCTCATCCGGAGGTGTCATACCCTTCTCGATACCATCAAGACCGGCTGCAAGACATACAGCAAGATTCAGGTAAGGGTTGCAGGACGGATCCGGGCAACGAAGCTCTACTCTTGTGCCTGCGCCTCTGGAAGCCGGAATACGGATAAGAGCAGAACGGTTGGATGAGCTCCATGCAAGATAGCAAGGTGCTTCATAACCAGGAACCAGTCTCTTATAAGAGTTAACAAGCGGATTAGTGATAGCTGCCATTCCCTTCATGTGAGCAAGGATGCCTGCGATAAAGCTATATGCTTCCTTAGAAAGCTGACGAGGATCGTTAGGATCAAAGAAGATGTTCTTTCCATCCTTGAAGAGTGACATATTTGTGTGCATACCGGAACCATTTACTCCGAAAAGCGGCTTCGGCATGAATGTTGCGTGCAGACCGTTCTTCTGTGCAAGAACCTTAACTGCAAGCTTGAATGTCATGATCTTATCAGCAGCACGAAGAGCCTCATCATACTTGAAGTCGATCTCATGCTGTCCGATAGCAACCTCGTGATGAGAAGCCTCGATCTCAAATCCCATCTTCTCAAGATCGATACAGATCTCACGACGTGTATTTGAACCGTGATCCAGAGGAGCCAGATCGAAATAACCAGCCTCATCACCTGTATTTGTGGTCGGTCTTCCGTTTTCATCAGTCTCAAAGAGGAAGAACTCACACTCAGGACCAACGTTGAAGGAGTAGCCCATATCAGCTGCCTTCTTCAGTGTCTTCTTAAGAACGTATCTGGGATCTCCAACGAAGGGAGTTCCATCCGGATTGTATACGTCGCAGATGAAACGTGCAACTTTTCCATGCTGAGGTCTCCACGGGAATACAGTATAGCTGTCAAGATCCGGACGCAGATACTGATCTGATTCATGGATACGTGCGAAGCCCTCGATGGAACTACCGTCGATCATTACCTGGTTATTTACAGCCTTCTCAAGCTGTGAACGGGTAATTGCAACGTTTTTCAGCTGACCGAAAATGTCGGTGAACTGCATACGGATAAATTCAACATCATCGTCAGCCGCCATGCGGAGGATATCTTCTTTTGTGTTACTCATGTCAAAATCTCCCTTCGATTTTTGTGACTTTGTTTTTGACGAAACTTTTTTAAAACAGAAAAGGGCAGCGGTAGCCTTGCATCAAGCACCGTTGCCCTTTGTTGGTACGAATTATAAAACCTTGCCTAAAGGATTGTCAAGTATGTATTGCCCAAAAACTTTATTTCGGCAAAACTTCATTTCTTTATAGTGTTAAAGGCAAAAAAATTGGTAAACGTTTTCTAAATTTTTATACTATAATGAAAATTGCTGTGACTCGGATCCTAAATGATCACAGTGGTTCATTTTAATGATGTTTGGAGCAATATGCCCCGGAATGGAGAAAACCCATGCAGGAATTTAAGCCGATCAAAGAAGGCAAAGTCAGAGAGATTTACGATGCAGGAGAGAACCTCATCATGGTCGCTACCGACCGTATTTCCGCTTTTGATGTGATCCTTAAGAATAAGGTTCATAAAAAGGGAGCTATCCTGACTCAGATGTCCAGATTCTGGTTCGATTACACTAAGGATATCGTTCCGAATCATATGCTGAGCGTTGATGTTAAGGATATGCCGGAGTTTTTCCAGCAGCCTGATTATACCGGCAACAGCATGATGGTGAAGAAGCTCACCATGATCCCCGTTGAGTGTATCGTTCGCGGCTATATTACCGGAAGTGGCTGGAAGAGCTACAAAGAAAACGGTACTGTCTGCGGTATTAAACTGCCCGAGGGACTTCAGGAATGTGATAAGCTTCCTGAGCCTATCTATACCCCTTCTACAAAAGCCGAGATCGGTGATCACGATGAGAACATCGATTTTGAGCGTTCTATCGAAGTTCTCGAAAAGGAATTCCCCGGTCACGGTCAGGAATATGCTGAGAAGATCCGTGATTACACTATTGCTCTTTATAAGAAGTGCGCTGATTATGCCCGCACCAAGGGTATCATTATCGCTGATACAAAGTTTGAGTTTGGTCTTAATGAGAATGGCGAGGTTGTTCTCGGTGATGAGATGCTTACTCCTGATTCCAGCCGTTTCTGGCCTGTTGAAGGTTATGAACCAGGCAAGTCTCAGCCGTCTTTTGATAAGCAGTTCGTTCGTGACTGGCTGACTGCTAATCCTGAAAGTGATTATAACCTGCCTCAGGATGTTATTGATAAGACTATTGATAAGTACAAGGAAGCTTACAAGCTCCTTACAGGACATGATTTAGAGGTTTAATAGAGTTTACGTTCAATCCTAGTGACATTTATCTTGTCACGGCTCGGACAGTACTAAGCTCACGCAATGTCTTCATAAACTCGAAAAAATCCGCGAAACTCGCCACATATGTGGCTCAAACAGTTCGCGGATTTTTTCTATTCTGACATTGTGTTCACTAAGTACTGCCGGCTTATTGTTCCAAGATATATGTCACCAGGCTTTCACTTACGCTTCTTAAATATACTGCTAATCTGAGTATATTATTACACTTCTGCTGCGGCGAGGGCTGCTACTGCGCCGTCGGCTGCAGCTGTTGTAAGCTGACGCACTGATTTTGTGCGGCAATCTCCTGCTGTGAAGATTCCGTTCACTCCTGTCCTGCAGCTTTCATCTGCTTCGATATATCCCTTTTCGTCAAGCTTTACCAGATTTTCAAAATCTTTATTTTCCGGCGCCTGTCCTACCGCTACAAAGAATCCTGCTACGGGTATGTCTCTTGTTTCTCCTGAATTCTTGTCCTTTACGCGGACTCCTTCAACTTTCTGCTCTCCAAGAATTTCTACAACGTTTGCATTTAAGACAAACTCTACATTTTCCTTTTTCCTAAGTTCCTCTACATCCTTTTCGTCTGCCCGGAACTGATCTCTTCTGTGAATTATGTAAACCTTGCTGCAGTAATTTGACAAAAATGCAGCATCCTCTACCGCTGTATTACCGCCACCTGCTACTGCAACTTCTTTTCCTCTGAAAAATGCGCCATCACAGGTTGCGCAGTATGACACTCCTCGTCCTGTAAATTCCTTTTCCTTAGGAAGTCCAAGCGAACGATTTTTTGCACCTGTTGCAAGGATCACAGCACGTGCTTCATAATCACCATCCTCGGTATGTACAATTTTTTTCTCACCTTTATCTTCGATACCGATTACTTTTTCATACTTTAATTCTGCTCCCAGATTCATAGCCTGCTCATATAATCCATTTGCAAACTCAAATCCGGAAATATGCGCGATTCCCGGATAATTCTCTATGTCCGGTGTATTTACGATCTGTCCGCCGATCTGTGAAGCCTCAAATATCAATACGGATTTACCCGCACGCACGCCGTAAATAGCAGCCGATAGTCCGGCAGTTCCTGCACCTACGATAATAATATCTGTCATAGTATCTATCCTTTCCATCTGTATTTGTTACGCTTTGTACTTTTGAACACAGTATAGTTGCGAATTAAATTGTTGTCAATTTAATTTTGTGATCTTAGCTTATTCTTTTCCTCATGTACGCTCTGAAATGCATTAACGATACTACTTTTCATATATAATAGCTTAAGGGGAGAAATAGCAAATGGATCATGTCTATAAGGGGATAAAGCTCCTAAAGGGGCTTTCACGTAAAGTGTACCAAACCATAATAGCCTATATCGGTGCGGTTATGCCTGATGATGGACTTACTGCACATACGGTAGTTTTGCGTACCTTGCAGACTATCTTTCTTTTCTGCGCCTTTGCACTCGTATGGCGCTATGTCACCTCAACACCTCCCGCAAATACACTATCAGAAAACAAAATAGCCTCTGTCAGCGATCCAGACACTATCCTCACGAATAACCGAACAGTATCTGCGGATATAGCTGTTTCATCCGACAAGATAACTCCACAGGTAAGACGAGTTGCCAAAACCGTATCCTCTCCTTATGTCTATCCCTATGAGATCGGACTCACAACTCGTGAAAACATGATGATAGCAGCTATGTCGCTCGTTGGCGATGTTCGTTATGTATGGGGCGGCGGTCATAGTGGTGCATCCTATATAAAGGGTATTAATCCTGTATGGAAACCATTTAAGAATCTCTATCCTGATGATCCGTCGGAAGAAGGCTTCGGAACATGCATCAAGCCTTCCGGTTCATGGTGTCCTATCCACGGAACCATACATACTTCATTCCACGGTGAGACCATTTACTCTATCGATCAATACATTGACCTTCGTTCAGGTCTTTTTGACGAAATTGATCTTACCGATGAAAAATACCGTTCCATGCTGTCCACCGTAGACTATTCAAACGGCGTAAATGCCCACGTTCTAGACGGACTCGACTGCAGCGGCTATGTTTCATGGATCTATAACCAGATACAGGATGAATACAAGGTAAACACAGCTGCCAGATATTTCACCAGACAGAGCTGCTTTACACCTCTCTCAATGGGAGATCCTCTGCTTCCGGGAGATATCTTCGCCTGGAAGACCCATATAGTCATGATCGTCGGACATGTCAAAGCAGGCAGCAAAGCCTATGTGACACTCGAGGAAACACCAAACGTACTCCGATTTGGCGTAGCATACTATAGCGGTGCTATGAAATCAGACATCGAATATGGTAAAAAAATTGCATCAGAAGCAAATTTGCTCATCGGTGATCTAAACCCTGAGTACGAGAGACCGCACGTATACTGCATAAATACCGTAGGAACGTCTGCCTCTGCCGTAACAGAATCAGGAACCACACCGACAATGCTTACAAGATATGAAATAAAGAAAGCTGATGATGATACCATCACCGAGCACACCTACGAAGCTATCCCGTCAGACACGTTCACAAACGATCTGCTTTACCGTAAGGGAATGAAGGTAGACACAATACTTGCAAGTGAGACAGAAGAAATTTCTGAAATCGAAGCAGTCAATGAGATTAATGAGGTCGAAGAAATCAAAAGCCGGGCTTACTCATCATCATATGATACCGTGGTAGACGGCGTCCCTTATAAAGTAGTCCGCGTATTCATGCCGAGAGGATATCCCGGATCAGCTCAGGATATCGGCGCACCCGCAGAGGGAACATACGAGTACAAAACAATTGATGAAGAGGAAGAAGGATTTTACGGAACTTATTATATTAAGCTCGATATTAATGATAGTTCTGATGCGAATCAAGGCGATACAAATAATGAAAATGCTTCAAATGATCCGGAATCAGGCAGCAACGATAGCTCAGACAATTCATCTTCCGGAAGTTCTGCCAAAAAACGGAGCGTATACAGCAGTGATGAAAAAATAGATGGCTTTATAGTACGGCACATTTTTATGCCCTACGATTACGAAGGAACTCTGGAAGACCTTGGCGTACCTGATGACTCTATCGTAGATCACAAAGAAGTCACCGAAACAAAAGACGGCTTTTACGGTACTTATTACATCAAACCGGAAAATCTCCCCGGTAGTTGGGACGAGGATGATATCGAAGAAAGCGAAGACTCAAAGAGCTACGGAAGCTCCGAAGATAATGTACTGAGGCTTGCAAGATATGCTCACGCATATGAAGACGAAGGCATCGCTCTTGACGATACCGGTGTTCCTATCGAAGAAATGGATGCCGTAGAGATCATACAGCACACAATACAAAAACTGCCGCTTTCAATGATCGATGGCTATGAGACATACGATGGTGAAATATTTATTCCATAATTTATAGAACAAAGAGAATCCGATAAATTCGGAAATTTCTATAAGTTAAAAAAAGTCCCCCGACGGAAATCCGTCGGAGGACTCATGTGTTTTCAAGGAATTAAATTCTTAGCAAATAAGAATTACTTGAACGGAATGTAACCCTCGATAGCACCCTTAAGTGTAACACCGCCAGCAGAAACTGTGTATGTTACAGGGCTCTTCTTGCTGTTCTTAACGTTAACAGTAAGAACCTTCTTCTTGCCGTTCTTTGTCTGCTTGAAGAGAACAGTTAACTTAGACTTCTCAACCTTCTTAGCGTTCTTCTTAACGTTAACCATGTAGTTAGCAGAAGCGCTCGCGAATGCATTCTTAGCATCCTTCGGCTTAGCATAGTTGCCAGAAACAACACCGTTACCGGAAACATTAAGAGCCTTTACAGTTACCTTAAGTGCGTTACCAGCCTTCTTGAGTGCCTTTGCAGCAGCCTTAGCAGCCTTCTTCTGATCCTTAGTAGCGCCCTTTACAGCCTTAACACCAGTTACGTTGAATGTAGCTGCGCCAACAGCCTTACCCTTTGCAGCATCGCTCTTTGCGAACTTACCAACAAGTGCAACAGAAAATGCCTTTACAGAATTTGAGCTCAGTTCAACCTTAGCAGCAAGGTCTTCAACCTTGATAGCCTTTCCTGTGTAGGAAAGGATATTGTTGTAGCTAACTCTGATTGAGTACTCACCCTGCTTGATAACGCAAGCGCTAAGTGAGATAGAGTCGTTATCTGAAACTGCGTTTCCAGAGATCTCCTCTACAGATGCAACTTCCTCTACTGCAACTTCCTCTGCTACCTCGTCGTGGATCTCTTCAGCGAATGTTGCAACGTTCATGGACATAGCCATGGAAGCAGCGAGCAGAAGAGAAACGATCTTCTTCCAATTCTTTCTCATCTCTTTTTCCTTCCTCTCTCTTTATAGTGTAGATGGTTTTATTTATCTATGTAAAATCCACATATCCTCGTGTGTGCCCACGTTTCAGTGTGAATACATAGAACAGATTTAATATGCTCTCTCCATGAATGACTTTATATGTTTTAATGCGGAGGCATGTGCACATTAAAATATATCATTCATATAAAGAGAGATTTTATCTGAAAGAAACTTCATGCCTCCGCAGGTAAAACCATATTCACAATTGCAGATTATAAAACATCTGTCTTAAGCATGTCAATCGTTTTCATTCATAATATCTCAAGCGTTTCTTAAGAAAATCTTAATTTGTATACAGTATTTTTTAAGATTTATGCTTTTGATGTATTTTCATTTTACGACCCATGCTGTCATCGTTTCAGATAATGTATTAATAGCCATACACTTTCCGAAGCAACTAAATAAAAGTACCCCGCATAGTTCAGAAGGATTTAAATATTTTTCATCATTTTGGAAATTAAAAGAATCTTAAGAATTTACAAAATCGTATTATTTACTGAAGTCATATTCAAATTTCACCTTTTCTTCACCTCTTTTTTTCTCTCCTCGGGCTTCAATCCTCTTCCCGTAAGCCCTAATAGACATTACGTATTCACAGTCATCATATTCATTCTTACCTGATAATCCTCCAGTACATGTAAGTTTCCTTGTCCTTGGGTTCCAGTCAAAAATCCATGTATCACTGTATGTCATATGAAACGTCCTATTTGTTTGTCCTTCTTTAGGAACCCATTCACCCGAAAAATCACAGTTGTCTCTCCTAAGCTTTTTGGATGTCCGATTATATCTCCATTCAATCTTAGGATAAGAATAATTTATTTCTTTCCAATGAGCATAATATGTCGTTCCTTCGGATACATTCTTGATCTTTCCTCCGGCATCAGCTACCTTTGTTCCGCCGTCCGGACTTGTATACCATCCCAGGAAATCGCACTTAGCTCGTGACGCCTGAGGAGCAGTTATCTCTCCTGTAGTGTACCAATTAGCATATAGTGGGATTATTGCATTATTCTCATTGAGACAGCTAAATTTTTCCATGAACTCTTTATTTGGAGTGATCACTTCGCCATTCGTATACATGTCACCGGTACCATCTTTATTAGTACTCCAATGCGCAAAGTTTCCATATATTTTTGCTGTACCGCCACCCGTGCCACCATTTGCGTTAAAAGTCACAATTCCACGATAAGGTCCTGTCAACCCGTTTTGTGCCAGATTGAACTTCTTATCAAAGGTTACATTCTGTTCTTTCATAGTGCCGCCGGATCTGTCTTCTTTTCCATCATTAAATGTTACATAATATGTGTTAGGTGAGAAACGGGCATAATAGTCTGTACACTCTTTATTCGGTGTAGTCCATGTCTTCTCATTTATTTTCATACCACCCGTTTCTGAAGTCCACCAGCCATCAAACCGGTATCCGTCTTTTGATACGATAGGATAATCATTGACAGGCATACCAATCTTTTCTCTTCTCTTTATCTCTGTACCATTTGAATGAAATACCGCATCACAATAGTTTCTCTCATAGTATAGAAACATGGTATTGACCACACCCGGGATCATTTCCTGATCTTCTGCCTGATCAACATTATGCTGACTTGTTATTTTTTTATTACCATCACCACTCTTATACAGAGAAGACAATGCTTCACTATAGTTTCCGTCCACTTCAGAATTCACTGTTCTGACTCCGGCAAGATGGAAACCATTTTTATGGCTCTCGTCCCATCCTGTAGCATTAGAATTTTTTTGTACAAAAGGTGTGTTCTCCGTGCCGACCGGAGCATTTATTATTGATTCACCCTTAAGAACCCATTCTCCAGCTTCTATACGATATTTTGTACCATCTGCATTATCAATTTCATCAGACGATCCTGCATCGCTGTCTTTGCCTTCTGCCACATATTCATACTTATCCGCTTCACTTGGAGATTCGATAAGATACTTTACCCTAAAGTATGCCGGTGCAGGTGTTGACTTGATAGTAAAAACTACATTCTCCTGAAGCCTGTTTAACAGAACTGTATCTGCCGTCTGCGAGCGGACCACCTCACCCTTCTGGTTTTTGAGAAGAAGCATATGCTTATAGTGACGATCATACTTTCCGTCTCTTATATGCTTTACAAAAACCTGTGAGTCTTTTGGTATCATCACATTTTCCGCAAGACCATATTTCGTATTAAGGACATGTTCTTTTTTCTCTCCATTCGGAGCAATTGATGTAATTTGGATTTTTGTTGTAGGATATTTAGACACATCTGTTACTTTTGATGTGAAAGAATTGCTATCCGGAACATATGTAAAATTGAGCATTTTGTGCTTTCCGTCTGATGGATCTGACGGATCTGACGGGTCTGATGGATCCGATGGATCATCTGACGGATCATTGTCCCGACCGTCGATCGGTTTTTTATCTGAAACCACGGTACTTCCATCCGGACGGATCCATGCATTACGTTCGCTGTTTCCGTTTATACCATCAATTATAGGCTTCCTGAACCATTTTTTACTCATTTTCTCAGGATCATAGGATCTCTGATCGCCTACTATTACGGTTATCTTTACTCTCTTACCTGCATTTTTTGCAGTAAGTACTGTTGTCCCCTTGCCTTCTGCAATGATCACGCCGTATTCCGATACAGTTGCAACTTCCTTTTTTCGTGATTTCCATATCGGAAGCTCATGAGACTTTTCAAAATTAATGAACAGCTTGTCGCCTTTACACATCTTTACGGTGTAAGAATTTTTCTTTCCTGCGCTCATTATTCCATATGACGTATCGATTCCAGGCTCATTTACATATGCACGGACACTATATCCGTCAGAGCCTGATACCGTTGCCATGCCCTGTGAAACTGTTGTTATCTTATTTCCCTTGATCTTTACGGTATTTTCTGAAGCAGACCATTCTGCCTTCGAAGCTTCCGGGGTCGGGATCTTTCTTGATTTTTTAAGCGGTATATCCATCAGGTATGTCGACTTAGATGTATCATCGATTTTGGCAGTTACAGTAAACTTTCTGCCTCCGGCATACGCATATATCTTTGCCGATCCCTTTCCAACACCTATGATCTTTCCATCAAGAACCTGTGCAACATTTGGATTTGCGGATACCCATGCAACATCATAGCCTAAATCCGCAATGTTTTTACTTCCATCCGTAAGTGCTACGGTATCACTATCTCCTATCTTCATTGAAACTTTTTTATTACTAACTTTCGGATCAATGATCTTTACCTTATATACCTTTGAGTCTATGGATACCTCCGCTTCTCCGGTCTTTTTTACCTTTGCGAGTCCTTTTTTATTGATCGCAACATAACGCTTGTCTGATGTGACACTTCCTTCGCCTACATACCACTTCTGTCCCTTTATAAGTCCAAAGGTACCGTCTTTCAAAAGAGAAGGCTTTTCTTCCATTCCGGTAATTGCATCTATTGATATGCTGCTTATTCTGTTACCGGAAGATGTTCTATTAACTGATATATTCGACGTCCAAAATTCATTCACAGCGTTATTGAAACTATCGTTAGTCACATCTTCATCAGTCACATTTTCCGAAACACTTTCTGAATTATCTAAATCAGTTAATACATCTTCCTCCGCAATTTCAATAGAGTCATCTGCCTCATTAGAATAATTTTCCTCTGAACTCTCGATCAACTCATCTGCATCTTCAGCTTCTTCTGCATAGTTTTGACTTACTCCATAGTTTCCTGCATCTTCCTCAACAGGTGAAGCAAATACAGGTGCTATTGATGTAGCTGTGATAGACGCAGAGAGCATCATCACCAACAATCGGTGCCTGTTTTTCATTGTATTCCTCCATAAAAACATTGATTTTTGTCTTCATGCTATATGGAGTGACAGGTTGAGGGGTTTTTAGTAAAAGAATTGAAAATTTAAGATCTGATTTTTCCCTGATCTGATAATGAGAAGGTTAAAATGATGACAGTATCAAAAATAAAAAATCATAAACCATATTTCATATAAATTTGGGGATAAAAATTGGATAAACCTGACAACCACATCACTTTCCAAATGAAACATGATGGATCAAAGAATCAAAATTGAATAATTGCAAGGCACTATGATAACACGAAATTGTCATTTGTCAAACGAATTTCACAGGCAAAATTGCATTTATTCAGATACAGTAACTGTTCACTGCTTACAGCTCGCGACAGTTACGGCGCGGTAGCCATAGGCTCTTCCTGACCGCGCACGTTACTGCAAAATGGATGACATTACATATTATCTAGCTAATTTATCTAATTCATATCCCATCCCGCTGATCGCCTGCAGATCTTTTTCCATCGTGATCCCCTTCACATTTAACATATCACCGGTTATTGTCGCGTTACTGCCTGACTGAAAACATCTAAGCCCTGTATCTTCAAGCATGAGTCGTCCTGCTGCGAGACGTAAAAAGCTTTTAGGCAATATAAATCGAAATATCGCCATTGTTCTTCTGATTTCTTCCTCTGTGACCCTTTTTTGTCCCTCCATGGGTGTTCCCTTATAAGGATTCAGCATGTTTACCGGTACAGACTCCGGTTCCAGTTCTCTCTCCTGAAACGCCAGATCGATCCTGTCTTCTATTGTATCAGCGATTCCGATTATCCCGCAGCTGCATATCTCCATCCCATGCGCATGAGCCTTCTTCAGCACGGCGATCTTCTCATCATATGTGTGAGTTGAACAAATCTCAGAAAAGTGTGTTCTGGATGTTTCCAAATTGTTATGTATCCGCTTTACTCCGGCTTCTTTAAGCATTTCCAGGTCTTCATCATCAAGAAGTCCTAAAGAGACGCAAACTGTCAGATCTGTTTCCTCAGTGATCCGTCGTACCGCCTCACATACCTTTTTAAGATCCTGTTTTCCCATTTTTCGGCCGGATGACACCATGCAATAATGACGAATACCTTTATTGGATCTCTTTTTTGCATCTTTTACAACGACTTCGGGATCTCTTGTCTCATAAACATTTATCTCTGATGAAGCTCTGCATGACTGTGGACAAAATGCACAGTCTTCGCTGCACCGTCCGCCTCTCATATTGAAAACAGCGCACATGTCAAAATCGTTGCCCATATAGTGCTGTCGAATCTCATCTGCTGCTTTACAAACTTCTTCCAGATCGGCTTTTGACAGATACTCTGCATCATCCCTGTTGATCATCTCACCATTAATAACAGCCTCTTTTAGTTCCTGAACTCTCCTATCCATAACACTAGATTTCCTCCTGATGTCTATAAACTGTAACAATGTTATCCATACTGTAATCTATTGTCAACCGGTTTTATATTTAAAGTTGACAATTTGGAATAAGGCTCGTATAGTTATGATCAACACGTGTGTTATACGCATGCCAAAACAGGGGATAATTAACGTATTAAACAGAGATAAACCAGCGTATATAGAGGAGAATATCAAAATGACCAACCAGCAAGAAAACGTATTAACTAATCCTGCAGAGAAAACAAAAAGACTGGTAACATGCTCTCTTTTTGCCGCGATCCTCGCGCTCTCTGCGTATTTCAGCTTTTCACTTCCGCTTCCGGGAGCTCCGCATATCACTATGCAAAATTTCTTTGTATTTCTGATAGCGCTTCTGTTCCCTCTTGCGGATTCCTTTATGATCGTTCTGGTCTGGATGCTTATCGGTGCCATCGGACTTCCTGTATTCATCGGTGGCGGCGCCGGATTTGGCTACCTGATACAGCCCTGGGGATTCTACACTGTGGCTTTTCTTATCGTAGCTGCAGTACTTCCTCTTATCCGCGGAAAAGATTACAGCCGTATCAGATATACCATCTCCGCCCTTATCGGCGTACTCATCATCGATCTCGCAGGCATGGTTTATCTTATGGGCATGAACCACTATGACTTAACAACCGCTATATCCATTGGTTTCCTGCCTTTCCTGCCGCTTGACTTTCTGAAAGCTGTTGCCGCTGCCCAACTGATACCTGCTTTTAGGAGATTACAAAATATCAATTAAATAACGTATTCGTGGCTAGCGTGAACTGCTGATGCAGCTCACGCTTTCTTTTCGTCCGTCTTTCACGCACATCTGTCTGTTGTATTGTATTAATTTCAATTCATCACATCTTTGTATACAATTTAACAATAAAATATGGTTTAATAAATGACGTTAAGCGTTTTTCAAGAAAATGTCTGACATAGTTCATTTTTTCATCTTAAATGCAAGGAAGGTTTCGACATGTTACGCCGTCACTACATTTTATTCAGCAATATTCTTATGATCCTCCTGATCCTCGGTGGTTTTACGATAATCGAGTTAAATGACATTCGTTATTATCATCTTGTTGCTCAGGAAGATGTCGAAAATGCCGTATCTCTTACCGCATTAAATGTAGCGACAGAAATAGAAAGCGCTTCTTCTGAACAGCGTGCTGTCGCCCTTGCCATGTCAAATGATCTCTTTTTACAGCAGTGGCTCAAAAACGAGTCCACCTCTGATCAGGATGACCTTGTTTCATATCTTAAAAAATATAAGAACACCTACGATTACACAGTAACCTTCCTCGTATCCGATGCCTCACGCCATTACTACTATGATGAAGGTCTTAATAAGATAATCGATCCTAAGGATGATTTCGACAGCTGGTACTACAATTTTATCGCTCTTAACCAGCCTTATGATATTCAGGTAGACCGTGATGAAGTAAATAATTATGATATTTCTCTGTTCGTAAACTGTCGTGTTGAAGACGAGGATGGTAATCTTCTCGGTGTTGTCGGCTCTGCCAAAAACATCAACAGTCTTCAGGAAGACATGAAATATTACGAAAGTACCTATGATCTTAATGTCTATATTACAAATATAGGCAACGCTCATAATTCATTCACAGGAAGTACTGATAATTACCGCCAGCTTTCCGAGCTCTCCGAGACCCTCGGAATAGACGAAGAAATCTTTAGAAATGCCGGAAAAGAAGGCTATATCACCACTGCAAATAACAAGTGTATGATAGTACGTCATATCGATTCCTTAAACTGGGACGTTGTTATCGTAAAGGATACCTACAGCCTTAAATATGCGTTCTTAAAGCGTCTCCGTTCAACCTTTGTCTATGTGATCCTTCTCATCGTAATAATGCTGACTTTCTCACTTTTCGGCATGAACCATATTAACCGCAGACTGGTAGCCTCAGAAAATACTGATGAGCTTACAGGACTCGCAAACAGAAGGCTTTTTGAAGATCTATTTATAAAACTTTCAAGAAAATACAGAAGGCACGAGGCAAGCTTCTTTATTTTGGATATCGATAATTTCAAACACTTTAACGATACACTTGGCCACCTCTACGGCAACAGCGTACTACAGCTCGTTTCATCTGAGTTAAAAGAAATTGTCGGAGATAACGGCGTCGCTGCACGCTGGGGCGGCGATGAATTTGTGGGTTATCTCAAAATTTCTCCGGAAAAAGCTTATGAGCTTTTGTCCCTGTTAAACAGCCGTCTGGAAAATAAAGAAACTCAGATGGAGATTCATGTAAGTGTGGGAATCTGTAATGCCCATGGTAAATATAATCTGGAGCAGCTGACTTACATGGCAGACCTTGCGCTCTATCACTCAAAAGAAAACGGAAAAGCACAATGCTCTGTTTACACTCCGGAAATGGACAAATAAGATTTTTCTGCCGATATAGTACTCAGTAGGATTTTTAATCTTAAGGGGTCAGCCATGATTCATAATCGATATATCATTTTCAGTAATCTCCTGCTCATAGTTCTTCTGATAGCAGGCTTTACACTTATCGAAATGAATAGTGTCCAGCAGTACTACACGGTTGTTAATCAGCAGATTGAAAACAACCTGAGCCGTACTGCGCTTACGGTAGAGTCTGATATTGAAGGCTATGCCGCCGTTCAGCTTGCCGTTGCTTCGTCCATGGCAAATGATATTTCTGTACGAAGCTGGCTGAATAAAGAGCCTTACTCCAGCACTGCATCCATCATTTCATATCTGGAGGATCGATGTGATGATTTTGGCTACGATACCGCATTCCTGATCTCTGACAAGACTCATCGCCTTTTTAATCAGCATGCCTATGTAAAAGATCTGGATCTTAATGACGAATACGACAGCTGGTACACAAAGTTCACCAACTCTAATAAAGAAAGCGAGATCATTGTAAATCTGGACAGAGCCAATAATTATGCCGTGTCCCTCTTTGCAGACTGCCGTGTAGAAGACAGAAACGGAAAGCTCCTCGGCGTGATAGGCACAAGTATGGTCCTCGAAGGACTTTGGACGCACTATGATAATATCGAAAAAGAGATGGATCAGCAGATCTTCATCACACCTCTTTCAAGCGCTCCGGCTGTTTTTAATTCCAGTGCCGGACACTATATCCAGCCATCAGACCTTGCATTTAAGCTGGGGATGGATGAACACATGCTCCAATCTGCCACCGAGGACGCCATATATACCAGCATCGGTAATCAGCGGATTTTTATAAAAAAATTGTATAGTCTCGACTGGGCCATAGTTGTTACGCAAAAAAGCGTCAGCTTATCCGAGTCGATCACCGCTGCCATGCGTTCAAATTCCGTTTATGTGATACTTCTAAGCGCACTCCTTGTACTTATGTCCTTCCTTGGCATGAGACGTATCAACCGCAGACTGTATCAGCTCGAAAATATTGACCGCATGACAGGCATGCCTAACCAGACTCTTTTCACCGATCAGTTTAAGAGTTTAAGTGCCTCTGAATTCCTAAAGCCCTGCAGCTTTTTCACTCTGACTATTGATAATTACGAGAGTATGACTGAAGAAATGGGAACAGCCTACAGAAATGCCATTTTGAATATAGTATCGGAAGAGCTTATGAAGCTCACAGAACAGTATGGCATAGTCGGCAGATGGGAAATGCGAGAATACATAGGCTGGCTCACTATGAGTCCTGAAAATGCCCATAAACTCCTCCTGCGCCTGAATCTCAGACTCAGCGAGCAGGATAAAAAACTCCCGCTTCATGTAAGTATCGGTATTACCGACGCCCATAACACGCGTTCTTTACCTATTCTCGCAATGCAGGCAGAACGTGCAATGTACCGTTCGAAGCGAAATGGATGCGGATTATGTACCATATATGATCCGGAAATAGACGGCATCGTATCTATAATAGCTTCCGACTGAATAATACATACAGAAAAAGGCGGGTGTTCTCCACCCGCCTTTTAACTATAAGAACTCTTTTGGCTATCCTAGATAGTTACTCAAATTTTTCTTTAATAACTCATATCGGTCTTTTATCTCATCTTTACGAAGCAGATATTCCCGCTCTATCTTTACGGCTTTGCTGTAATCAGGCGAATTGCTTTCCGTAAACTGCTCGCTTGTAAGATCAAAAATATGTCCATCTACCACGTTAAAGGTGTGATATGACTTTTTACTCCTCTGTACACCAAATATCTCACCGCCAAAGATATCCTGGATCAGAAGCGAGGTCACATTGCAGTGCCCCATCATTTGTTTTTCCGGTGTCCACCAATACTTCATACGGGTTGAGCAGGTGTCATAATTCCAGACGCCCTTAAGCGCATCATAAAGCTCATAAGGAGTACGGATTCCCCTGTAGCTGTGATCAACAGCAAAAACCTCCGCATTTTCGGCACCGTAAAAATGATATCTTTCCAAATTATTCATATGTCATCTGTTATTTATTGTCTCAGGGAACATATCATGCTGTGCAAGTCTGTCCCATGCAACTTTTTCCCATTTTGTGCCCGGCTTTCCGTGATTGCAGTACGGATCGATGGAAAGACCGCCTCTTGGCAGGAACTTTCCCCATACCTCTATATACTTCGGATCAAGGAGCTTTACAAGGTCATTCATGATCTCATTAACTACATCCTCATGAAAATCTCCGTGATTTCTGAAGGAAAACAGATACAGCTTTAAGCTCTTACTTTCTACCAGCTTTTCGTCAGGTACATAAGAAATATAGATAGTTGCAAAATCCGGCTGACCTGTAATAGGACAAAGGCTCGTAAACTCAGGACAATTGAATTTTACGAAATAATCATTCTCCGGATGGCGATTACTGAAAGACTCAAGTACACTCGGGTCATATTCGTATTTATACTTTGTTTCCTGATTTCCAAGTAAAGTCAGATCTTCTTTTTCTCTCATCTCATTGCCTCCATACACTCGTTATTAATTCTTTAATGCCGGGTCTTCTACGCCGTTTTCTCTGAAAGCTGCCGCTCTGTCGATGCATGTTCCGCATTTTCCGCAGGGCTTATCTCCGCCTTCATAGCAAGACCAGGTGAGTTCATAAGGGACACCGAGTTCAAGGCCCATCTTTACTACCCCTGCTTTATTGATATTTACAAACGGTGCTTCGATCTTTAACTGATGTCCGGAGCCTTCCCAGATCGCCTCATTCATAGCATTATTAAATGCCGGAGAACAATCAGGGTAAGCAAAACCTGCAGAATCATCTGCATGAGCTCCGTAATAGATCACGCTGCAACCCTTACTGAGTGCAATGCTTGCCGCCGTAGAAAGAAAAAGGCCGTTTCTAAACGGTACATAAGTGCTTACAGGTGTTTCTCCCGCTGTTTCCTTTATCTGCTCTGAATATGCTTTTTCCGGTATCTCAGCGTCAGACTGCTTTAAAAGAGAACAATTACTGTATTCAAATACCTTGCTCAGATCCATGAAAAGCTGTTCTACGCCATAATATTCCGCTACTGCCTTTGCAGCCTCGATTTCTTTGTCATGCTTCTGACCGTAAGACACCGATAATGTTATGACATTTTCTTTTCCGTATTTACTAACTGCCAGTCCGAGTGCGGTTGTGGAGTCTACCCCACCGCTTGATAATACCATTGCTTTCATGCTGTCGCTCCTTTTTGTCTATTATCTCAGATACATCTGCAGAGCCGGATCTGTGCGGAATTTTCCACGGATCTCTGCTGTGAATGTCTTTGCATTTTCTTTTTTGATCCCTCTGGCGGATACACAGCTGTGGCATCCTTCTATGGTTACTGCCACGTCCTCCGAACCGGTTATTTCAGAAATAATATCAGCTATATCACTACCAATACGTTCCTGCAGCTGAAGCCTCTTCGCTGCCATGTCACAAACTCTGGCTATCTTTGATAATCCGATAACTTTTCCATTTGGAATATAAGCTACACTTGCTTTCATATCGTACATAAGAGCCAGATGGTGCTCGCAATATGAAAAAAGATCAATATCCTTAACCACTACAACCCTGTCTGATGTCTTTTCTTCAAAGCCTTCTTCAAAGCATTTATCAAACATCTCCGCGATCTCATGGTTTGTATAATTCATACCCTCAAAGACTTCTTCATACATTGCTGCGACTCTTGCAGGTGTCTCCTTAAGTCCTTCTCTATCCGGATCATCTCCGAGAGCGATAAGTATCCCTCTTATATGTTCTTCGATTGCCTTTTTGTCGATCATTGTCAAACTCCTCTTTTTTCCGGATCCCAGATCACCTTATGCATCTGGAGCTGGAGACGGACATCATTCATTTTGTTTCTTATCAGAAAATCCACGATTTCCACCGGCTCTATGCTGCCAAATACCGGACTTATATATACATGACACCTGTGTGCCAGATCATAACTATCGATCACTTCTTTTGCGCGCGCCAGATCTTCCGGGCTTCCCGATACAAACTTAACTGTGTCGCAGCTTTCAAGCGCCTCGAAGTTTGTAAAAAGCATCTCTTTTTCGCATCCGCTGCCAGGCAGTTTATAATCCAGCGTAAATACAGGTCTGTTTCCTTCTGTAAAGGGCTTGATATCAACAGATCCGTTTGTTTCTATTTCAACTCTGTGTCCGGTGTCCAAAAGCTTTGTTATGAGCTCTTTAATATCTCTCTGCAGTAACGGCTCACCTCCGGTAAGTGTTACATTCGTGATACCCGTATCCTTTACATATGCTACGATCTCTTCCGGACTCATCTCTGTAAACGGACAATCTTTTTCATTTGCCCATTTGGTATCACAAAAACTGCACGCGAGATTGCATCCCTTAAATCTGATAAAAACGGCAGCTTCTCCGGCTCTTACACCTTCGCCGTTGATGCTTACAAATTTTTCTACTACCTTCATGCCTTATTCCTCGTATGCTGCACAGTTATTAGGTGTTTCGTATACTTCTACTCTGTGCATATCAAATCCTTTTTCACTAAGGATCTTATAAAAGTATTCTGAGAAATTTTCCGCCGTTGGTCTGAAAGCTACCTTCTTCATATTGAAGTTCTCTTCCATTAATGCTTCGATCGTTTTTTCTTTTAAGGAGCCTTCTTCATAGATCAGGCTGTGATCCAATTCATCACAAGCGTTTTTTAATGCTGCCTTCAAGTCAGAAAAATCGACAAGCATCCCTCTGTTCTGCGTGTCTTCACTTAACTTTTCTCCCTTGATCTCCGCTACTACTCTCCAGCGATGACCGTGGATATTTCGGCATTTCCCGTCATAATCCTTTAAGAAATGTGCTGCATCAAATGCTGATTCTGTCTTTAGAAAATACATTTATGACTCCTTTTTATACATAGAAAAAGCCCCGCGTTACACGAACGCAGGGCTGATAAAATCTCAATTTATGTGCGCAGAATCCTACTCACACTGATCAGTCCCGGTTTTGTTTTTCGACAGGAAGGTACAAATGAACTGTCGTTATGCTGTTTTTTGTGTTTACAACGGTTGAAAGTATACGCTTACGTATTTGGCATGTCAATCGTTTTTTGACCCTGTCATCATCCGCGTCCCGTGATCCTGTCCAGAGCCCTCAAAGCCAGTCTCCGCATGTGCCGCTGCCTTGGCGCGTCCACCAGCAATACTTTCCTGATCACTCTCCGAAGCGCTGCATCATCTGCTATTTCTCTTCTTACAAACTTCTTAAACATAGTCTTGAAGGCATATCGCTTTTCTGCAGGAAGATGCATTATAGACAGTTCTGCGTCACGTGCTGT
>CAMVTN010000020.1 GCA_947170415.1 uncultured Lachnospiraceae bacterium
ATTGAAGCAAAAATGCCTTTTCCCGTAAAGCCACCCTTACTTATGGCAACGCGCTTAAAAATACGGTCGATCTTGCTGTACTCTGCGTAAAATACCCGGTGAAAGAAGAAGCTGTTTAGATAGATGGCTTTTTCTCCGAGTCCGCAGGGACCGATTTTTCTCGCGTTTTTCTTATCAAGAGCAAGCTCTTCGCGAGAAAGAGAAGATGCCCCGAGAGGACGAGGTGCAATGATCATGATGAAACCCCCTTTAAAGACATCAGATTTTTGCTGATTATCCCTTAAACTTAAGCTGTGTGAGCTGTGTTACTGTGTTTCTTAGTTGTTGAAATGAAAAGTCCGAGGAACAGGATCGCTACGATGATACCGCCCGGATATGCCACCATAGTGTTGCTCTTAAAGAACGGGATGAGTCCCAGACACTCAGGTGCCATCAGGAAGTATGTTGCGGAAACGGCACTCATAAAGGTTGCCGGTACAACTGTGATCCAGTAGTTTTTCTTTTCCTTAAAGAGATACATGGATGCGGACCAGAGAACGATCATAGCAAGGGTCTGGTTTGTCCAGCTGAAGTATCTCCAGATGATATTGTAGTTGATAAATCCAAATGTGTTACCAAATCCGAGGATAGCACCTGCTCCAAGGATCGGAACGCAGAGCTTCAGACGGTTTGTGAAGTTTTCCTGATCGATATTGAACCAGTCTGCAACGGTAAGTCGTGCTGAACGGAATGCTGTATCACCGGATGTGATAGGGCAGGCAACAACGCCGAGCATTGCGAGGATAACACCGATAGGTCCCATTGTGGTCTTGCAGATCTCATAAACGGTTGTTGAATTTCCGCCGCCTGCATCTACAAGTGCCTGTACTCCGTAAACTGAACATCCTGCTGCAGCCCATACGAGAGCGATGATACCTTCTGCAACCATTGCTCCGTAGAATACGAAGTGTCCCTGTTTCTCGCTCTTAAGGCAGCGAGCCATGATAGGTGACTGTGTGGAGTGGAATCCGGAAATGGCACCGCATGCAACAGTGATGAACATGAAGGACCAGATAGGAGTTCCGCTCGGGTGCATATTATAGAAATGTGACCAGAGCTCAGGCATCTGATAACCACCGATCATTGTACCACCGGCAACACCGATAGCCATGATGATAAGGCAGATACCGAAGATCGGATAAATACGTCCGATGATCTTGTCGATAGAAATAAATGTAGCGATGAAGTAGTAAATAAGGATGATTGCAAGCCAGAACGGAGCGGATGTAAGTATTCCGCCAACGCCGTTGTTCTTGAACAGAACTACGATAAGTCCTGCAGGACCTACAGCAAATACTGTTCCAACCATTACAAGGAGAACAACAGAGAATACACGCATGATATTCTGCATTGTATGTCCGAGGTAAGTACCTGTTACTTCTGCTATGGAAGCGCCGCGGTTACGTTCGGAAAGCATTCCGGAGAAGTAATCGTGTACTGCACCGGCAAAGATAGTACCGAAGGTTATCCAGAGATAAACTACAGGACCCCACTCAGCTCCGGTGAGTGCTCCAAAGATAGGTCCGAGACCTGCGATGTTCAGTAACTGTACGAGAAACAGTTTCCACTGAGGCATCACGACGTAATCAACACCATCGTTGATCGCGACTGCAGGAGTCTCCCGATCGTCAGGGCCAAATGTGCTTTCAACAAATTTGCCGTACGTGAAATATCCGCCGATAAGTATCAATAGACAAATAAAGAAACTTAACATATATTCCACCCTCCTTTGGATTAGTATGTTTTGCCTTTGCGTGATTGGCAAATTCACCGCAAAGAACCGATTTATAAAATAATTATAAACTTTTGGTTTGTGCAAATTCAACTATAAAACTTCACTAAAATGAGGGGTTAATTGTAGCAAATGTACTATAAGATTAAAAAAGATCAATAGAATAAAGGGTTTGATTTTATAGGATACTCCGCATAAGCGCGGTAACTGCAAGAAAGGAGAAGAAAAATAGCGAAAATTTGAGATGTTCTCAAATAAGGATAAAAAAACAAAACAGTCAACATGTGTCTTGAATACTACCGTACAAGTTTATGTATCAGGGAAATTGTCATGAAAAGAATTAATGACAAAAAGATTGGCGCTGACCAGGGAATGATCAGCGCCGTGAGGGGAGTATAAATATTTATAAAGGGGTTAAGTTACGTTGAGAGATGTCTGAAGGGTTCGATCTCTCAACACTGATGATTGTACTTTTTTTTATACATTTCGTCAACACCTCATTTAAACTTTTTTCAAAAAATATTAAGAAAATGCCTTTAAATCTGTTGTTTTAAATACAACTTACGGACAAAAAATTGATCGAATGATAAAAAATTGTACTTTTAGAGATCAATTTTTGCGCTGTTAAACGTTATTGTTGTACTGTTTTTTCGGTGATATCCGTGTACATACAATCGTGCGGTATAGGGAGTATTATTAATCCTTTTTGGCACTTGACGTGTTATCAAAAAAAAGGATATGCTTCCATGAGACAAGTAACTGGTTGTCATAGAGAGAGAGGTAAAATGCTTAATATATTATTGCAGGTTGTATTGTTGGTAGTAGGGTTTACCATGCTCGTAAAAGGTGCGGATTGGTTTGTAGACGGTGCGTGCGGTATCGCGTCAAAATTTGGTATCCCGCAGCTGGTCATCGGACTCACGATAGTTGCGATGGGAACCAGTGCTCCGGAGACCGCGGTGAGCCTGACTGCTGCACTTAAGGGAAGTGCAGATATGTCCATAGGAAATGTTGTGGGCAGTAATATCATGAATGTGCTGGTGATCCTTGGTATCACCTCGGTGATAAGAGCGCTTCATGTCGGAGAATCTACTATTAAATATGAGATTCCGTTCGTTATTGTGGTTTCGATCGTTTTACTGATAGAGGGACTCGACGGAACAGTAAGCTTTTTTGATGCATTGATACTGGTAGCTCTTTTTGCGGTATATCTTTTCTACTTATATAAATTAGCAAAGGCAGGTAAGAGCGAGCAGGAAGAAATAAAGCAGCTTTCTTTCCCCAAGGCTATACTCCTGACACTCGTAGGTATGGGATTTATCGTTGCAGGAAGTAATGTCAGCGTAAATGCAGCAACGGAGATTGCAAGGATCTTTGGTATGAGTGAGAGACTTATCGGTCTTACTATCGTTGCACTCGGAACATCCCTTCCGGAACTTGTTACAAGTGCTACGGCTGCTGTAAAGGGTAATGCAGATATAGCTATAGGAAATATCATAGGAAGTGATATTTTTAATATCCTTTTTGTTCTTGGTATTACTGGAGTTATCACACCGATCCCGTTTGCCCCGGCATTTATCATAGACATGATCATTGCAATAGCTACAGTGGTGCTTTTATTTATTCTTTCTTTCAGAAAAAAAGAACTGAACAGAGCAGCAGGCATCATCATGCTCCTTTGCTATGCAGGTTATTTTGTTTATACGCTGCACTGATTTTTGAAAGGATTTAAGAAATGGCACATAGAGTCAGACTGATCGCCAGCGATCTCGATGGAACACTTTTACTTAACGGGGCACAGTCGCTTCAGGCAGGTACTCCTGATCTGATACACAGGCTCACAACACAGGGAATTATTTTTCTGGCAGCGAGCGGCAGACAGTATGCAAATCTGCAGAGATTATTTGCGCCGGTAAAAAATGAGATATGTTATCTCTGCGAAAACGGATGTTTAAGTTTTTTAGACGGAGAAATGCTTTCACAGGAGTTTATGCCTTATGAACTTGGGCAGGAACTGATACGTGAGATAAAAAATGAGCCCGGTGCTGAAGTAATGATCTCGGGTGTGGATACATCTTATATAGAAGATACAAATTCTGAATTTTGCGATCATTTAAGAAATCACGTACATAATAATGTGCGTCAGGTAAGGGATATTTTTAATACAAAAGAACCCTATATGAAAATCTCCATGTATGAAAAAGGTGGTCTGCAGAGGGTAGATTACTGGAAAGAAAAATTCGGTGATAAATGTACTGTCGTTACAGGCGGTAATGAATGGCTCGACTGTATGCCTAAAGGCGTGCATAAGGGACTTGCGATAAAGAAGATATTAGAACGCCTTGATATCGATCCGGATGATGTCATTGCGTTTGGTGATAATGAAAACGATCGTGAGATGCTGTCATATGTTGGATGTCCTATAACCATGGAATCCGCGAGACCGGATATTCGTGCTTTCGGAAAATATACGACAGACACCGTAGAACATGCATTGGAGCGCATTTTAGACGGAGAAGGATATAATTGGTGATATGGCTCTCTGGGCGATAGGCGATTTCCATTTATCACTGGGAATCGGAAAAACAATGGATAAGTTCGGTGGTCTGTGGAAGAACCATCCTGAAAAGATCAGAAAAGCGTTTAAGAAGCGTGTTAAACCTACAGATACCGTAGTAATCACCGGAGATCATTCCTGGGGTAGAAATACTGCTGAATGTATGCCTGATTTTGAGTTTATCGCATCTCTCCCCGGGAGAAAGATAATGATCCGGGGCAATCATGATCTGTTTTGGGATGCGAAGAGGACTGACAGGCTGAATAAAGGTATTCTGAGCGACCGTTTTTTCTTTTTACAGAATAATTTCGCATCTTATAAAGATTATGCACTGGTTGGGACAAAAGGATACTGCTTTGAAGGCAGAGATACACTTGAGCACTTTATAAAGATAAGAGATCGGGAGATCGAGAGACTTAGGGTGTCCTTTGAGGCGGCCAGAGAAGCCGGATATGAGAAATTCATCATGTTTATGCATTATCCGCCGACCTCTATAGGAGAGAACAGCAGTCTGTTTACAAAGATGGCAGAAGAATACGGTGCTGAGCAGGTCGTGTATTCTCACTGCCATGGAATTGAGCATTTTTATGATAGTTTTCAGGGAAATGTTAATGGTATCGAGTATCGCCTGGTATCGAGTGATTACCTGAAGTTTAAGCCGGCAAAAATATTAGATTAATAGTCGACTTTCATCATGCAGAGTCCTTGCGGCGGAGCCGTGGGCCCTGCATTTTTTCTGTCTTTTGATCCGATCATCCCGGGGATCTCTTCCGGACGGATCTCGCCATAGCCTACGGATATCAGCGTTCCTGTCATGATACGGACCATATTTTGCAGGAATCCGTCACCGTGGAAATAGAGCCGTATATAGTTTCCCTGTGTATCTATCCTGATGGAGTCAACTGTGCGTACAGTTGATTTTTTCATTTTGGGATTACCGCAGAAACATTTATAGTCGTTAGTACCTGTCATAAGCGTTGCTGCTTCTCGCATAAGATCGATATCAGGAGCTTTTTCCAAAATGGTCACGTATTTTCGGTCAAAAACAGGTTTTGTGGAGCCGTACCACAATGTATAACGGTAGGTTTTTCCTGCTGCATTAAATCGGCTGTGAAAACGGTCGGCAGCGTGTCGAACCTCGTTTACACTGATATCTTCCGGGAGGTAGTGATTCATATACGCCTGAATCTCTTCCGGAGTCATTTCTGTGTCGAGGAGCACATTGCAGGTCATGGCACGGGCATGCACGCCGGCATCTGTACGCCCGGCTCCGATCACGGTAACAGGCTTATTATCAGGTAATCCTACCATGCGTGTCAGAACGGTTTCGAGCTTTCCCTGTATAGTCATATCTGTATTTGGCTGATGTTCCCAACCAAAGTACCGTGTGCCGTCATAGCTCACGATCAGCTTAAAATTCTGTTTCATTCTTAACCTCTTTATAACTCAGTATAATTAATGTTTGTACTTAAACCAGCAAGTCAGCCCCAGATAGATAAGAGGCTGGTGCAGAAGGTAAATGCCCAGAGAGTGACGTCCGAGCCATTCAAGGGGCGGCAGCCATCCACGGGTCAGGCGTCCAAGAACCCTGCCGTGCTTTTTCTGCAAAGTACGATAAAGAAAATATCCTGTTAAAAATAAGAAAAACCACGGAAGCAGCGGAAAGTAGTCCGTTGAGAAAAAATCCTTAAAGGGAAAACCTGCCCATGCAGTCAGCCAGTTTTTAAATAAATGGGCAGGAAGCGCACGTGTAAACGGCCCAACCTGAGGTTCTATCCGCAGCCCTGTAAAACCGATATAACCGTATGGCGCATGTCTCGTTACTAGAAACAAGAGAAAAGATGCTATAGCACATTCAAGCGAGGGCAGATGCTTAAATAATGGATCAAGCAGAGTCATAAGGATCATGCTGCTTCCGATCAGGGTTAGGACCCCGAAGTAGACCACGTCATCCGGCATAAAAACGGCGGTAACGATGGTAACGATGAGACCGGCGATGAAAACCGTTGCCCCCCGGCTGAAAGGATGTTTTCCGAGAGACCATACAAAGCCGGAAAGCAGGATAAAGCACCAACAGATGCTCTGCTGCCAGACGTATCCTTTAATACCGTTGTACCATGGGTGAGACTGACCAAATATAAAGATCAGATCCCACATGGCATGGTAAAGGATCATACTGATAAGAGTCAGACCGCGCAGGCCATCAAGCTTCCGGTAGCGGGTTTTTCCGCTATAGCTTTTCCAGACGGTGGTTGTATTGCTGCCGCCGGAAGTATTTGTTTCGTTTTTTGATTTCAAGATAACTCCCCTCTCTTAAAATTGCGTGAGCTTCATCAGAAGCGAAGCAATTCGTGTCATTAGTAAGGGGCAAAAGAACTTTTGACCCTTACATCATTATGTATTATGATCATTGCCCGATCAGGTCAGAGATGGCATTTTCGGTATTCCTTATTTTTTCAAGGAAATTTAGTGCGCTTAAGCGATAGGCACCTGCACCGAATATTATAACCTGTTCTACATTATCGCTGGTTGCGACTGTGACGGTATATTTTTTGCTGAGCTCGTGTGCGGCTTTTTCTATATAAAGATCCGCGGTCTCGGCCTCACGAGTAAATACCACGTCGATATTATGATACCGCATGATACGTTCCTGACCGCCGTTTACCTTATATGCGTCATAAACAAGGATAACATTTTCTTTTTCAAAACCGGCATAATTGGACAAAATATCCATAAGTCTGTCACGGGCAGCTTTTATATCCCGGGAAGCGAGACTCTTGAGCTCCGGCCATGCAAAGATCATATTGTAGCCATCGACCAGCAGATATTCTTTCTTAGGTTCGTTCTTTTTCTTTACTGCAGCGGCATATTTGGGATCTCCGCCCTGAGGTCCCTGTGAGGTAGTGTCTTCTGCAGAATTGACTAACGGATAGTCGTCATCATTATTGGTGACACGTTTTTGGATCGGTCCGTAGGTGCGTTCAAAAATGTCCATGAGTTCTTTATCGAAAGCTGCACGGTCACGTTCTTTTTCCTTAAAAGTACGTGTGTCCGGACGGTCGCCGGATTGTTTTGCCCGATGAGCCTCAGTCCTGTCGTAGAAAGTATCATCTCCTGCGGCAAAACTGTTTTCGCCAAATTCAGAAGGAGCAGCATCTGCGTCAGACCCGTCAGATGGACGCCATCCGGTATCTATATGCATATAGCTTCTTACCTGATCCCACGGGATGATCGTTCCAACGCCGTGAATGCAGAAAACGGAAGATCCTGTATTTTTGGTATCGAGATCTGCCATATAGCCACGTTTTTCAAGAACTTCCTCTGTGTTGTGGCAAGGCTCGTAACCTTTAAGCTGTACGGAGAGATGCCCTTCTCCTGCGGTATACGCAGCAACGGTACGTGAATAGTCTTTTAATTCAGACGCGGGAATTGTGCCGGTAAGTACGGCACGATTTCCGTCAGCAGACATTTCGGGAGCGCCGGTCGAACCGTGCATTTCTGAAATATCTGTCATGGCGCGGCCAACATTGCCGGAAGGAACTTCCAGAGTAAAAGAAAGTACCGGCTCAAGAAGTACGCTTTCTGCCATCATGAGTCCCTGGCGAACAGCCCTGTAAGAGGCCTGGCGGAAATCGCCGCCTTCGGTATGTTTTTCATGGGATTTACCGGCTATCAGAGTGATCTTTATGTCAGTGATCTCTGACCCTGTGAGAACTCCTCGGTGAGCTTTTTCTTCCAGATTTGTCATGATGAGACGCTGGAAATTAACGGTCAGATAATCGCGCGGGCACTTGTTCTCAAATGTAACACCGCTTCCGGGTTCGGAAGGTGTCAGCATGATGTGTACTTCCGCATAATGACGGAGTGGCTCAAAGTGACCTACACCTTCTACTTCGTTTAGGATCGTTTCCTTATAAACAATTTCCGGTGTACCAAAATCAATCGGATATCCAAAACGGTCAAGGGTCAGGCGCCGAAGGATCTCTGTCTGTACTTCACCCATGATCTCTGCGGTGATTTCACGTGTTTCCTCATTATAGGACAGGTGGAGCATAGGCTCCTCTTCTTCGAGCTGTCTTAGATCTGCAAAAGACTTAACCGGATCGGCACCCTCGGGCAGGATTATGCGGCAGCTCTCAATTGGCTGCAGGAGCTCAGTCGTATCGTCAGTTTCTGTTCCAAGACCTGAACCGATATGTGTAGTTGTGAGACCTGCGACCGCGCAGATCATTCCTGCAGAGGCTTCCTGAATAAGCTCTGATCTTGCACCGGAGGTGAGACGTATCTGATTAACTTTTTCGTCATTTATCATATCGCGGATCTTTAACAAACCGCCGGTGATCTTCATCCAGGACAGACGTGTATTTCCTTCTCGGGAAATCTTATATACTCGTGCGCCGAATTCTGATGGATAGTCAGGGATCGCAGTCAATGAATCAAGTGCGTTCAGCAGAGGTCTGATCCCTTCCATGCGGAGTGCGGATCCAAAAAACACGGGGAAGAGTTTTTGATCATGGATGAGAGATGGAAGCACATCGGATTTTATGGGATTACCTTCGAGATAATCAGTCATCAGATTTTCATCAAGTACCGCGATTTCTTCCTGAACATTCTCATTTGAGAAATCTGCAGGAAGGGGTAAATCGTCACCGGTAAATTCGATACAGCCTCCGGACAGTTCGGTTTTGAGCGTTTCGAGGATCGAGTCCGCCTCCATGCCGGGCTGGTCCATTTTGTTAACAAATATATATGTAGGAACATTGTAGTGACGTAAAAGCCTCCAAAGTGTCCGCACCTGACCTGTAACACGATCCGGAGCACTGATCACCAGAACTGCGCAGTCAAGGACACGGAGTGTTCGCTCCATTTCAGGAGAAAAGTCAGCGTGACCGGGAGTATCAAGTAAAGATATGGATCGGTGAGCTGTTTCAAAACGCGCTTCCTTTGAAAAGATCGTTATCCCACGCTCTTTTTCCAGATCAAAGGTGTCTAGATGGGCGTCGCCGTGATCCACACGTCCGGCTTTACGTATCGCGCCTGTTTCAAAAAGAAGTGCTTCTGAAAGAGTAGTCTTTCCTGCATCTACATGTGCAAGGATACCCAGCACCATGTTTTTCTTTATGTTATCCATTTATGTAAACCTCTTTATAAGTCATTATGATGAAAGTTGGTGACAAAATTACTTTTGATCCCAACATCATATTATGAATGGGAAGCTCAGTTCTTACAAGTGTTTATCGCTTTAGTGTAAAAAAGCGTTGACAATAGAGTCGTGTTGGGTGATAATAGCAAAAAGTTATGATAATTAAGAGCGGCAAAGAAGTCGTGGCAGAAATGGGTCTGCCTTGATGTACTTCTTTGCTGCTCTTTTTTAATTAATAGGAAATCCTATTGGAATTCCTGTTTAGATAATTTCCCTATTTTTAAGGTAAGAGAAAGAGGAGGCACAAATGGAAAATCAGTGTAGAGCAGGTAATGAATTAGCACCTGTAAAGCCGCTGCATACCCCTGTGCTTGCGGACGGACGCGAGCATGACGCATGTGGTATCGGAGCTGTCGTAAATATTGACGGTCATACTGATCACAGAGTACTTGATGATGCGCTGAGTATCGTAGAGAAGCTTGAGCACAGAGCCGGAAAGGACGCATCAGGAAAGGTCGGTGACGGTGTTGGTATCTTGACACAGATTTCCCATAAATTTTTCAAGAAGGCTGCAAAGAAATGCGGAATCTCTCTTGGAAGTGCGGGAGATTACGGCGTTGGAATGTTCTTTTTTCCACAGGATGAGTTAAAAAAGACATTTGCGATGAAAATGTTTGAAGTGATCTGTGAGAAAAACGGGATTCCGTTCTATGGCTGGAGAGAAGTTCCGGTTCATCCCGAGATCCTTGGTGCAGCAGCACGTGACTGTATGCCAATGATCGTGCAGTGTTTTGTTGGACGTCCGGAAAACACAGAAAAAGGTCTGGCATTTGACCGTCGCCTCTATGTGGCACGGCGTGAATTTGAGCAGAGCTCCGAGGATACTTATATCTGTTCACTTTCTTCAAGAACCATCGTGTATAAGGGAATGTTCCTTGTAAAGCAGCTTAGATGTTTCTTTGAAGATATGCAGGATAAGGATTACGAGACTGCTATCGCACTTGTGCATTCCAGATTCTCAACTAATACTACGCCCAGCTGGCAGAGAGCACATCCGTACCGCTTTATCGCGCATAACGGTGAGATCAATACTATCCGCGGAAATATCGACCGTATGCTTGCCCGTGAGGAGACACTTTCCAGTCTTGTCATGGAAAACGATATGGAAAAAATCCTTCCTGTAGTAGACAGGAACGGTTCCGATTCCGCCATGCTCGACAATACTCTGGAATTTTTCTATATGAACGGCATGGAACTGCCGCTTTCTGTAATGATGATGATCCCGGAGCCATGGAAGCATGATCAGTATATAGATGAGAGAAAGAAGGATTTCTATCATTACTATGCGACAATGATGGAGCCGTGGGATGGACCGGCAGCGATCCTTTTCACAGACGGAGATATGTTTGGCGCGACGCTTGACAGAAACGGTCTGCGTCCCAGCCGTTATTACATCACTGATGATGGCAGGCTAATACTCTCCAGTGAGGTTGGTGTACTTGATATCGGTGCAGACCATATCGTGAAAAAGTCCCGTCTCATGCCCGGTCGTATCCTTATCGTAGATACAAAGAAAAAGCGAATTATCACAGACGAGGAGTGTAAAGCACACTATGCAGAGTCACAGCCTTATGGTGAGTGGCTTGACCAGAATCTGCTGCACCTCTCCAGGTTAAATATACCTAATCAGAAGATTCCAGTGCATGATCAGGAAACAAGAGATCGTCTTTACAAAGTATTTGGTTATACCTATGAAGACTTAAAAGACGTTATCATGCCGATGGCAGCAAACCGTGTAGAAGCTACTTCGTCAATGGGTCATGACGTACCTCTTGCAGTATTGTCAGAAGCGCATCAGCCGCTTTTCTCATACTTTAAGCAGCTTTTCGCGCAGGTAACCAATCCGCCTATCGACTCTTTAAGAGAAAAGATAGTTACCGACACAACTGTCTACATTGGTTCCGACGGAAATATCCTGCAGGAGAAGGGTGAGAACTGCCGAGTGCTTGAGGTGAATAACCCGATCCTTACGGGAACTGACGTGATGAAGATCCGTGCGCTTCACCAGCCGGGATTCATGACGACCACGATCTCTATACTTTATTACAAAAATACATCCCTTGAAAAAGCACTTGAGCAGCTTATGATCCAGGTGGATCGCGCTTATGCAAAGGGATACAATATCGTGATCCTGTCTGACCGCGGAATTGATGAAAACCATGTGCCGATCCCGTCACTTCTGGCTGTATCGGCAGTTGAGCAGCACCTTGTTCGTACAAAGAAGAGAACAGCAGTATCTCTTATCCTTGAGTCCGGAGAGCCGAGGGATGTTCATCATATGGCGACACTTTTAGGCTTTGGTGTGCGTGCGATAAATCCTTATCTTGCGCATGAAAGCATTGCCGAGCTCATTGATATGGGAATTCTTGATAAGGATTACCATACTGCTATCGATGACTACAATCAGGCAATACTCGGTGGAATCGTAAAGATCGCAGCAAAGATGGGTATATCTACACTTCAGTCATACCAGTCTGCGAGGATTTTCGAAGCGATCGGTATTTCACAGGAAGTTATCGACAAATACTTTACCGGAGTTGTCAGCCGTGTTGAAGGTATCGGCTTAAAGGAGATTGCCGAGGGCGTTACCTGGAGACATGATCGTGCTTTTGATCCGTTAGGACTCGGCGTAGATACATCCCTTGATAGTATCGGATTCCACAAGCTGAGAAGCGGAGACAGTAAGGAAGATCATCTTTACAATCCGCAGACGATCATTGCCCTTCAGAGAGCTACAAAGACCGGAAGCTATGAGAAGTTTAAGGAGTATACTGCGCTTATCGATAATGAGAAGCCTCATACTCTCAGAGGACTTTTAGAGTTTCAGGCTCAGAAAAAACCGATCCCGATCGAGGAAGTCGAGCCTGCAAGTGAGATCGTAAAGAGATTTAAGACAGGTGCCATGTCATTTGGTTCTATCTCAAAGGAAGCTCACGAGACAATGGCTATCGCAATGAACCGTCTTGGTGGTAAGTCCAATACAGGAGAAGGCGGCGAAGCGCCTGAAAGATTCGGTACAGAGAAAAATAGTGCCATAAAGCAGGTAGCGAGCGGACGATTTGGCGTTACCGAAGAATATCTTTACAGCGCAAAAGAGATCCAGATCAAGATGGCGCAGGGAGCAAAGCCGGGAGAAGGCGGACACCTTCCCGGTAAGAAGGTTTATCCGTGGGTTGCCCGTATCCGTTATTCGACACCGGGTGTATCTTTGATATCACCTCCGCCTCATCACGACATATACTCTATCGAGGATCTGGCACAGCTTATCTATGACCTTAAAAATGCAAATAGAAATGCAGCTATTTCCGTTAAGCTAGTATCGGAAGACGGAGTAGGAACGATTGCGTCCGGTGTTGCAAAGGCAGGAGCTCAGGTAATCCTTATTTCCGGATATGACGGAGGAACAGGTGCGGCACCGTCCACATCTATCCACAACGCAGGCCTTCCTTGGGAACTTGGTCTTGCGGAAGCACACCAGACACTTATACAGAACGGACTCAGAAGCCGTGTACGTATAGAGACAGACGGAAAGCTCATGAGCGGACGTGACGTTGCTATCGCATGTCTTCTTGGAGCAGAAGAGTTTGGTTTTGCTACAGCTCCTCTTGTAACAATGGGCTGTATGATGATGCGTGTCTGCAATCAGGATACCTGTCCTGTAGGTATAGCTACACAGAATGAAAAACTGAGAAAGAGATTCTGCGGAAAGCCGGAATATGTAATGAATTTCATGAACTTTATCGCAGAAGAAATGCGTGAGATCATGGCAACTCTTGGTTTCCATACGATCGAAGAGATGGTAGGACGTACAGACTGCCTGAGACTTAAGGACCATCAGATCACTCACAGGGCAGAGACTGTAGATCTCGCAGCTATCATTGATAAAACCTATGCAGGGCAGAAAGAGCGTCATTATGATCCTAAAAAGGTCTATGATTTCCATCTGGAGAAAACCGTTGATGAGAAGACTCTGCTGCCGTCCTTTGAGGAAGCATTTGGTTCAGGCAGACCTCATGAAGTGTCTGTAAAGGTTTCCAGCACAAACCGTACGGTCGGAACGATCCTCGGTTCTGTGATCACGGAAAAATTCGGAAATACGCTTAAGGATGATACATATGTCGTAAACTGTGAAGGCGGCGTAGGTCAGTCTTTCGGAGCATTTATACCTAAGGGACTCACTCTGAGACTCACAGGTGATGCAAATGATGGTCTCGGAAAGGGACTTTCAGGCGGTCATCTGATAGTAACTCCTCCGGAGAATGCAAAGTTCGTACCGTCTGATAATATCATCATCGGTAACGTGGCTCTTTATGGAGCAACCAGCGGAAAGGCGTATATCGAAGGTATCGCAGGCGAGCGTTTCTGCGTCAGAAATTCCGGTGCGACAGCAGTAGCGGAGGGATGCGGTGACCATGGCCTTGAATATATGACAGGAGGTCGTGCGGTTATCCTCGGACCTACAGGAAAGAATTTTGCGGCAGGAATGAGCGGCGGTATCGCGTACGTACTCGATGAAGATCATTCTCTGTATCGCAGGATGAATAAAGATATGGTCTCAATGACTGAAGTCACTGAGAAGTATGATATACAGGAATTAAAGGATATTCTCACAGATTATGTAAAAGAAACCGGTTCGCCTCTCGGACGTAAGGTTCTTGATGAGTTTGGCGAGTATCTCCCGCACTTCAAAAAGATCGTTCCGAATGATTATCAGAAGATCCTGACGATCATCGGCAAGTATGAAGAACAGGGAATCTCGCATGAAAACGCAGTGCTCGAAGCATTTAGAGAGTCAGGCTCTGCGATCTGAGTGAATTACAACCGAAAGAGAGGAAAGAAATGGGAAAACCAACCGGATTTTTGGAATATGACAGAGTTGAAGATACGATCATACCGGTAAAAGACAGGATAAAAAGTTTTAAGGAATTTCACACTGCATTAGATTCGGAAGCCCGCAGAGACCAGGCATCACGCTGCATGAATTGCGGCGTGCCTCTCTGCCAGTCGGCAATGAAGCTTTCCGGAATGGTGACAGGGTGTCCTTTGCACAACCTTATTCCTGAGTGGAATGATGAGATATATCATGGACATTATGAACATGCCCTCAGCAGACTTGTAAAGACATCCAGCTTCCCGGAGTTTACGGGAAGAGTATGTCCTGCGCTTTGTGAGAAAGCCTGCATCTGCGGCATGAACGACAACCCTGTAACGATCCACAATAATGAATTATTCCTGATCGAGAAGGGATTTAAAGAGGGTTGGATGAAGCCAAGAGTCCCTGCTGTACGAAGCGGAAAGAGGGTTGCTGTAGTAGGAAGCGGACCGGCAGGCCTTGCTGTTGCTGACCGTTTGAATCAGAGAGGTCACAACGTAACTGTATATGAGCGTGATGACCGTATCGGTGGTCTTCTTATGTACGGAATCCCGAATATGAAGCTTGATAAGTCTGTCATTGAGCGCAGACGTAAGCTCATGGAAGCAGAGGGTGTAGTATTCCGCACAGGCGTTGATGTAGGCGGAGACGGCGAAAATGCGGTTTCTGCAGATGAACTCCGCGCAGAATATGATGCTGTAGTTCTTTGCTGCGGCGCAAAGAAACCGCGTCCTCTGGCAGTACCTGGATTTGAAGAGGTAGAAGGCGTACATTATGCGGTAGATTTCCTCACAAATACCACTAAAAATCTGCTTGCAGGCAGACTCTCTGCAGCAAACGGCTCCGGTGCGTCAAAGCGCGGCAGAAAGAAGAAAGAAGAGGACCTTATCAGCGCAAAGAACCTCAATGTTGTAATAGTTGGCGGCGGTGATACAGGAAATGACTGCGTAGGTACATGTGTCCGTGAAGGCTGTAAGTCTGTTACACAGATCGAGATGATGCCGAAGCCTCCGGTAGAGAGAGCAGAGAGTAATCCGTGGCCGGAGTGGCCAAAGGTTTTAAAAACTGACTATGGCCAGCAGGAAGCTATCGAAGAATTCGGGGATGATCCGCGGATCTATGAAACGACCGTTAAAGAACTCGTGACAAATAAGTCAGGAAGGCTCACAGCGGTAAAGACAGTACAGGTGAAGTTTGAAGATCGTCAGATGAAGGAAGTGCCCGGCACAGAGAGGACATTAAAGTGTGATCTTCTCCTTATCGCAGCCGGATTTATCGGTTGTCAGGACTATGTCGCAGAGGCATTTCAGGTAGAGCGTGGACCGCGTGGAACAGTCAGCACATCCACACCTGAGACTTATGCCACAGACAAGACAAAGGTTTTCACTGCAGGAGATATGCATCGTGGGCAGTCTCTTGTAGTATGGGCTATCGCCGAGGGCCGTCACTGCGCAAAAGAAGTAGACGAGTACCTTATGGGTTACACCACTCTGGAGTAATTTTTTGAAAAATCGAAAAAAGTGGTTGACGTACTCGACATACAAGAATACAATACGACACAAGAACAAAGGCGTTCGGGAATAACCCGAGCGCCTTTGTTGTTCCTAAAAAAGCATAGTGGTAACTGTACAGCAAAGGGGCTGGATGAGATGGATCATCCAGCCCCCTTTGTCGTATAAAACAAAAGCTGCTGGCAAAAAAGGCGGCAGAGGAGTTTGGAGGAGAATTATGGAAATCAGTCTCACATCGGTCATATGGGTGCTGTTGGCAGCGGCGCTCGTGTACTTTATGCAGGCAGGCTTCGCGCTTTGTGAAGCGGGTCTCACAAGAGCAAAGAACACAGGAAACATCCTGATGAAAAACCTCATGGATTTCAGTATAGGAACACCGTGTTTCTGGATCATAGGATTCAGCCTGATGTTCAATGGCGGACTTGGTGGATTCATCGGAATGCCGGATTTTCTCATTCAGGGCAGCTATACAGCAGAAAACAGCGCAGTAGCCCAGGGAATCCCGCTTTTGTGCTTCGTGGTTTTTGAAACAGTATTCTGTGCGACAGCAGCTACTATCGTTTCAGGATCCATGGCAGAGAGAACAAACTTCAAAGCATATTGCATCTACTCTGCCTGCATCTCACTTTTCGTTTATCCCGTAACCGGTCACTGGGGCTGGGGCGGAGGCTGGCTTGCAGCTCAGGGCTTCCACGATTTTGCAGGATCTGCTCTCGTACATAATGTTGGTGGTGCGGTTGCCTGCCTCGGAGCAGCAATGCTCGGACCCAGAATCGGTAAGTACGGTAAAGATGGAAAAGCACGTGCGATTCCCGGACATAACCTTACAGCATGCGCACTTGGAGTATTCATCCTGTGGTTCTGCTGGTTCGGATTCAACGGTGGTTCCACTATCGCAATGGACAGCGCTGATGCAGCAGTAACAGCATCACTTGCATTCATGACAACAAATATGGCAGCAGCTGTAGCCGCAGTAGTAACAATGTTCTTTACATGGTTCCGCTATGGCAAGCCTGATGTATCAATGACACTCAACGCAGCACTTGCAGGACTCGTAGCTATCACAGCCGGAGCTGACTGTGTATCTCCTCTTGGAGCATTCATAATCGGTGCTATCGCAGGTGTGCTCGTAGTATTCTCAGTAGAGTTCTTTGATAACGTAGCAAAGATCGATGATCCGGTTGGTGCAGTATCAGTTCACATGGTAAATGGTATCTGGGGAACTATCGCAGTCGGACTTTTCAGCACAGGTGCAGACGGAGTAGGTAAGGGACTTTTCTACGGCGGCGGAGTATCACAGCTCATCGTTCAGACCTATGGTGTGATCGCAATCGACGCATACGTTCTGATCGTTATGTTTATCGTATTTAAGCTCGTTGATAAGTTTGTAGGTCTTAGAGTTTCTTCACAGATAGAGATAGATGGTCTTGATTACCATGAGCATGGTCTAGCAAGCGCATATTCAGGATTTGCGATCACTGACGTAACAGACATGACCATGGATGTAAATGAAAATACAGATCTCGGTCAGGATGAATACGAGAAGGCTTCTCCGGAACTTATTAATGCAGCAGTTAAGGTTAAGACAGAGGCTCCTCTTGCACCGGAATTTGACACAGGAATGCACAAGGTGACTATCATCTGTAAGCTTGCGGCATTTGATACACTGAAGAGAGCACTTAATAACCTTGGTGTAACGGGAATGACAATGACCCAGGTAATGGGATGTGGTATCCAGAAGGGATCCTCAGAGCGTTATCGTGGTGCGGTAGTAGATTCCACACTTCTTCCTAAGGTAAAGGTTGAGGTCATCATTGCCAAGATACCTGTACAGGATGTTATCGAAACAGCAAAGAAGGCACTGTACACCGGTCATATCGGAGATGGAAAGATATTTGTTTATAACGTATCTCGTGTAGTAAAGGTTCGTACAGGCGAAGAAGACTATGCAGCACTTCAGGATATAGAGTAAGAAAAATAGAATAAAAAGCAGTAGAAATACCGTCGCATGGAGATGATCTGTGCGGCGGTATTTTTTAACTTATAAGAAAACGACGTTAAACATAGCAAACCAGAGTTAAGCATATGCTAATTTAAAAATCGAAACGATTACAAAATGAATATTCAAAAACACGAGTAAACAAGCGGCTTTAAAAAGAACAAAAGTTATACGCGTAAAACTTTAAAACAGTGTTGACACACTAACTCTGTGAGGGTATTATTTATGTCGCAAGAAAATGATACTCATTATCAAAGAGAATTATCGGGAGGTGCTTATTGATGCCCCTTACTATGGCTGCTGTTGGAGAACAGAATAAGGTATTTAGAGTAAATGGATTAGATGATACTAAGCGTTTTTTGACTAACCTCGGATTTACCGAGGGAGCAGAAGTTACGGTGATTTCACGAATTGCCGGAAATCTTATCGTTAATATCCGTGATTCAAGAGTGGCGCTTGATGAAGTCATGGCGAAAAAAATCATGATCCATTAAGTAATCACATTCTGATTAATGTTCAAGACATATCTGTGAAGAATTATGGCGGATATGATCAAGATAAAAATGGAGGAGAATACATTGCGAACACTCAGACAGGTAAAGGTTGGAGAGACAGTCACTGTTGCTTCCATCAAGGGTGATGGTGCACTGAAAAGAAGGATCATGGACATGGGCATCACGAAGAAGGCTCAGCTTTATATCAGAAAAGTAGCGCCGCTTGGTGATCCGGTAGAGGTAACCGTACGTGGATATGAACTTTCTATCAGAAAAGACGACGCAGAGATAATCGAGATCGCTGAATAAGCAACATTGTTTCTGTGAAAAAGAGAGTCAAAAAGAGGAGAAGAAGAAAATGTCTATCAGAATAGCATTAATCGGTAATCCGAACTGTGGTAAGACCACCATGTTCAATGCTCTTACAGGATCCAATCAGTATGTTGGAAACTGGCCGGGTGTAACAGTTGAAAAGAAGGAAGGACACTGGAAGAAAGACAAGGAAGTTGTTATCACTGACCTTCCGGGTATTTATTCCCTGTCACCTTACACTTTAGAGGAAGTGGTTAGCCGTGACTATCTTCTTAAGGAAAAGCCGGAAGCTGTTATAAATCTTGTAGATGCTACCAACATCGAGAGAAACCTTTACCTTACAACACAGGTTCTCGAGGCTGGTATTCCGGTAGTTATCGCGCTCAACATGATGGATATCATCCGTAAGAGAGGCGATGTGATCGACACAAAGAAGCTCGCAAAGGAGCTTGGCTGTGAAGTAGTTGAGACAAGTGCTCTTCAGGAGAAGGGAATCCATGAAGCTGTAGAGAAGGCAGCGGCTCTTGCAAAGAGCAGAGCTTCTGTTGATCTTTCAAAGAAATTCTCTTCCGAAGTAGAAAAGTATATTTCTGAAATAGATGATATTCTTCCGGAAAACATCTCTTCTGCTGAGCAGCGCAGATGGTATGTTGTAAAGGTATTTGAGCAGGATGAGAAGGTTCTTGAAGAGCTGAAACTTTCTCAGAAAATCGACTCTGAGATCAAGGCTATCGTAAAAAAAGCTGAGACAGAGAACGATGATACTACTGAGTCAGTGATCACAAATGAGCGTTATGAGTTTATTGTGGGAGTGGTATCAGATTCTGTTAAGAAGCCGAAGGAAAAGATGACAACATCTGATAAGATCGACCAGATCGTTACAAACCGTATCCTCGGTCTCCCGATCTTTGCGCTTGTTATGGTATTTGTTTACTGGCTTTCAGTGTGCAGCGGCGGATTTGGAACAAATCTCTGTGACTGGGTAAATGATGTTCTCTTTGGAGATATCATTCCTCCGGCTGTTGAAGGATTCCTCACAAATGCAGGTGTTAACGATGTACTTATAGATGTTATCGTAAACGGTATCATTGGCGGTGTTGGTTCTGTACTTGGATTCCTGCCGCAGATGATCGTATTGTTCTTCTGCCTGTCTATCCTTGAGGATATCGGTTATATGGTTCGTATCGCATTCGTTATGGACCGTGTTTTCCGTCACTTTGGACTTTCAGGAAAATCTTTCATCCCGCTTCTTATCGGAGCAGGCTGCGGTGTTCCCGGTATCATGGCTAGTAAGACTATCGAGAATGACAATGACAGACGTCTTACTATCATGACAGCTACTTACATCCCTTGCGGAGCGAAGCTTCCGGTAATCGCACTTCTTGCAGGTGTTATTTTCGGAGGTCCCTGGTATCTGGCACCGCTTATGTACTTTATCGGAATCGCAGCTGTACTTGTTGTAGCGATCGTACTTAAGAAGACAAAGCCGTTCCACGGTCAGGCAGCACCTTTTGTAATGGAGCTTCCTGCATACCACATTCCTTCACCTAAGACAGTACTTCTCCATGTTTGGGAGAGAACCTGGGCATTCCTTAAGAAGGCAGGAACAATTCTTTTCCTTGCCTGCCTCGTAATGTGGTTCCTGTCATCCTATGGATTTGAGAATGGTGCGTTCTGCCTCGTTTCTTCTCAGGAGTTCAGTCTTATGGCTTCTGTTGGTAAGGCTCTTGCATGGATCTTCATTCCTGTTGGATTTGGTTCATGGCAGGCTGTTGCTTCATCCATTTCCGGATTTGTTGCAAAGGAGTCCATTGTTACTACAATGTCTATCCTTTCTCTCGGAGCTGAGGCTGCAGAGGATGATCCGTCACTTTGGGCAGGAGTACAGACCTTCTTCCCGCAGGCTACAATGGCAGTAAGTGCATTCTCCTTCCTGATCTTTAACCTGATCAACAGCCCTTGCCTTGCAGCTATCAGTACTATGGCAAAGGAACTTAATGACAAGAAGTGGACAGCTTTTGCTATCATTTTCCAGAATGTTTTCGCATACTTTGTTGCATTCCTGATCTATCAGATCGGTTCATTCATTGTATATGGTATCTTTACAGTGGCAACAGTGATCGCGTTTATTGGACTTGCAGTGCTTCTCTTCCTTATATTCCGTCCGGATCCGTATAGACATGCGAATCTCGAAGCGCGTCGTTCAGTAGCGTGATCAGATCGGAGTGAGTATGACGAGCGAAAAGGTGATCGATAAACTGAAAGACAGCGGTTGCAGAATCACCAAGCAACGCAGATTGATAGTAGATGTAATAATGGGAAACGAGTTTTCCTCGTGTAAGGATATCTATTATCAGGTCATTTCCAGAGACAAGACCATCGGTATGGCAACTGTCTATCGAATGATCCGTCAGCTGGAAGAACTCGATGTGATCAGACGTGTCGAACGAATAGAAGTTAATCAAGAGTAAAAATATCCCGGTGTCACAATCCTAACTTGTGGCATCGGGATTTTGCTATATGGAATAGCAAGAAAAATATAAATACAATAACTTGATCTATTGTTATGTATTTTTTTTATCAATTCATGTAAAAAACGTAGAAAACTTCATGAAAACTTTAGATAATCGTGGAAAAAGTGTATCTCCTAAATATCCTTCCGATAGAAAAAATGAAGTCGCAATTAAATGGCCTTTTTTCGTGACTTTTGGAATGACAAAAAGTCATGGAATACGGAAAAGGAAGGGGAAGTAAGATGCTTTGCATGACAAATGTGAGCGCAGAAGCACGGGGAATACAGAGTAACGTGGAAGAATGGTTTCAAATGTACAAAAGAGGAGAGCAGATAACCCACTCGGAAAGAAGGAAATTTTCTGAGAAGGTGTGGGCGATATTTCCTTCTGATCCTGGTTCTGTTCTGACGGAAGAATATAAACCGTTCTATTGGATGTTGGAAAATATGCTTGAACCAAAGCATAAAGAAAATCTGGAAGAAAGATTGAATTTTTATGTTGAGAACGGTCTTCTATATATTTTTTCAGACGTGTTGTTTTTTCATGGAAAATCTGAGATTTGGAGACTAAAGATCGGTTCGCTTGCGATGAGGGTATTGGACATATTGGTTGAGGGTAGACTGAGTGCTACAGCAGCACTTGGAACCGTAGCTCAGATCACCGGGATGTTTGATGGTTTCAAAAAGAGAACCAGAAGACTGATCTTTGACTATATGGAGGAGTTAAGCCCAGCAGTATTCTACTACAGCTTGATGAATAATATCGTTGATCAAAATGATTCGAAGGTCATCCTCGGACATTTGGAGGCAAGAAGGGCAGAGATAGGACAGAAGATTAATGAGAAGGACATTATGTCAAAACCATCATTTGATTGTCTGAAGGAAAGATGTTACAGGTATCTGACAGATCCTATGTCGTACAGCATGATTAACGAAAACGGTATGAAAATGAAGCATTTTCTTGGGGAAGAAGGATGTTTCAGTCGGATAATCCCTGCCGATTTCAGCAGAAGGAATCCTGATTATATAAATATTGTGGCGATGAGAGCCATGAAGGAAAGATTTAGTTAGTGCCGCATACAGACTTGTATTGTATAATTGTATTTATGATTAATAAGAAGAATTACATTGTTCTTGATCTGGAATGGAATCAGAGCAGTGAAAAGGCAGAAGAGAATGCTGAGATCCCTTTTGAAATATTGGAGATCGGTGCAGTAAAACTGAATGATAGAAAAGAAATCGTAGATACTTTTATGAGCTATGTAAAGCCGCAAGTGTATCTCAAGATGCACCATATGACTCAGAAAGTGATCCATTTAAAGATGGAAGAACTTAAGGATGCGGATACGTTTCCGATAGTTTGGGAAAGATTTCTTAAGTGGTGTGGAGAAGACTATATTTTCTGCACATGGGGTACTCTTGACCTTACGGAGCTTCAGTACAATATACGATATCATAAGCTTCCGCCGCTGTCAGATGGTCCTATCGCTTATCTTGATGTTCAGAAGCTTTTTAGTCTGGAAAAAGAAGACGGAAAGAGCCGGAGAGCACTGGAATACGCAGTTGATTTTATGAAGCTCGAGAAGGACGATAGATTTCACAGAGCAGACAGTGATGCGTATTACACGGCAGAAATATTGTCAAAGCTCAGCAAGGCTGTAGAATCAAGAGTTTCTTTTGATGTTTTTCACCTACCGAAGGACAGGAAGAGTGAGCTTTTAGTACAGTTTGATACATATTCGAAGTATATTTCCAGAAAGTTTCCGGATAAAGCGGCAGCTCTAAGTGATCCAGATGCCTCAAGTCTCAGATGCTATATCTGTAAAAGAAATACAAAGAAAAAGATAGGATGGTTTACGCTTAATAATAAGCATTATCTGGGACTCGGAGTCTGTGCGGAGCATGGACCGATGCACGGAAAGCTTAGGATAAAGAAGGCTGAGGATGGCAGCATTTATGTGGTGAAAACGATTCGCCGTGCTACAAAAGAAGATGAAAATGGCCTGAAAACCCGGGAGAAAAAAGCCAGGATTCAGGCCAGTAAGCTTGCTAAAATGTTCAGAAATCATAAACGTTCAGAAACCAAAAGGTCTTGATCGTTGCTAGAAATCAAACTTATCGAATTCGGAAGAATAACGGCGATCACGCTTGATCTTGTGTCTCTTATGTATATCTGAGAGCAGATAGTTATGGATCATAAAGACTACGAAAATGATAAATAGCAGTGATCCGATAACTATTCCGGAGTAAATTAAAAGGTCTTTAATACTTATGTATATCATGCCTCGGGTCTGAAAGCCCGGGGCATTTGCTGATGATACGCTGTTTTCTGATATTTCATTTCCTGAAACAGCGTTACTGAACGGCTCGCGTTCGGCAGCTCCTATAGACATCAGAACGTCGGTAGATCCCACAAAATTCCCTTTATAGGAATAATTAATGGTTGCGGCGGACCGATCGCTGATATCGTCACTATAGGTTATCTCGGAGTCGAGATCCTCAAAGGAGATCGTCTTCGGAAGCAGTACGTATCCGGTGGGATCCAGTGACAGAAGAGCCTCTGTATTTCCGAAAAATGTATTATTTGTATTAAAGAAATCTGAGGTCTTCAGATTAAATTTAGTCTCGTTATCTGAAATATACAGTTTCTGGAAATTCTGGAAGCCGTAATCAAAAAGATCGCGTGTATCGGTGTACTGTGAGCCCGGTTCAGCCTTCATTACGACAGCCACCAGATTCATTCCGTCTTTCTCGGCAGCTGTTACCAGAGTAGAGCGGGCAACGTTCGTATATCCGGTCTTTCCCCAAACAAAGTAGTCATAACCGTAGTTAAATCCCGGAAACATCTGATGATGATTATAAAGTGTAAATGTATCCGGCTGTGTCGGAGTTGCGTTAACGGTATAGGATTTTGA
>CAMVTN010000021.1 GCA_947170415.1 uncultured Lachnospiraceae bacterium
AAAAAATAAATCATGTATGGTATACTTTAACGAGTTATGCAAAGTTGTAGGACGTAAAAAACTTACGCTTTTATGTAAAAACGGTAAAAAATTAATAAAAGGAGAAAAACCGAATGAAGAAAAAGGCAACGAAAGTCGCTCAGGAACTTATTTCGTTTAAGTTCGTAAAAGAGACTCTTGCGATTTATCTTTTTTTGATGTTCGTAGTATATCCGCTTTACTATGAGGATAAGTACTACAATATGGGAGATGCAAAGTGGAATTTCTTCCGTACGGTCACATACTATATTTCAGGAGATGGGTTTGTTATACCGACATTTTTGGTATTACTGCTTCTGTTCTTTATATGGTATCAGATAGATCTGTTCCGAAAGGGGAAAATAAAAGACTTTTGGGATTGGAAGAAGACTACATTAACCGACAGATTTGTGCTGGCATATGCTGCGGCATGTCTGATCTCAACCATTCTTTCACCTTATAAAGATTACATTCTCTGGGGTTACGATGGATGGTATATGGGACTTATAGCACAGATCGCTTTCGTGCTTTTGTATTTCTTTGTTTCCCGTTTCTGGAGATGGGATGACATAATGCTTCTGATATACATGTCGGCATCTGCGCTGGTTTTTCTTTTCGGTGTTCTTAACCGGTTCCGTATAGATCCGCTGGAGATGTATGTAGGTCTTGACGAGATGTATGTGCAGATGTTCCTGTCTACTCTTGGCCAGGCAACATGGTACTCAAGTTTTGTAGCGATAATGCTTCCGGTCGGGGTATTCATTTATTGGTATGCCGAAAAAGGATGGGTTCGTAAACTGGCGCTTATCTACAATATACTTGGTTCTATGACTCTTATAACACAGGATTCTGACAGTGCATTTTTTGCCCTGCTTGCAGAGATCAGTGTGCTTTTTGCTTTCTCGTTCCGTGAGAATAAATACATGAAGCGTTTCCTTGAGATAATGCTGATCATGCTTCTGTCGTGGAGAGTTATCGGATTTTTGCAGATAGCCTTTCCGGATGCGGCAGTTCCGCTTGGAAAGCTGATGATCATGGGCACACAGGGGGCTCTGCTCTGGATACCGATCGCGATACTGGCAGCGGTTTATGCAGTGTTCTGTCGTTTTGATAAAGAAGGTAAGGTTGATATAACGACGCTTACCTGGGTGCGTACAGTATATTTTGTGCTTTTGGGAATCGGAATCGCAGGAGTGGTTCTGTATATCACTCTTAACACAGTAGGAGCACTTCCGGAGGCTGTGAGATGGACAAATGAAGAGGGATCAACAAATAATTACCTTTTCTTTGATGAGTTTTGGGGAAATAACCGTGGTCATTCCTGGACGATCACAGTTGAGTCTTTCTTTGATTGCCTTAAGGATGATCCCATACGTGCCATTTTCGGAGCAGGACCGGACGGATTTTATAATACAGCTTATAAATATCATGCTCAGGAACTCTTTGATAAATGGGGAGAAGGTACGATTCTTACCTGTGCGCATAATGAATGGATGACGCAGATAATTAATGTAGGTATCGTTGGAGGCGTATGCTACCTTGGTATATTTGTATCTGCTATCGTTGTATTTTCAAAGAAATCAGTAGAACATCCGGAACTTATCGCAGTTGTCATGGCAATAGCTTCATATATGGCACATAATTTTTTCTGCTATCAGCAGATCATCTGTACACCGATGATCTTTATGGTGATCGGCGCAGGAGCAAGCATTATCTGCACAAACGGATTACGTGCGATATATGAGGAAAACTGAGAAACGGAGAGTAAACATGTATGATTATCTGATAGTCGGAGCCGGTCTTTATGGCGCGGTTTTCGCACATGAGGCTGCAAAAGCCGGAAAGAAGTGTCTGGTAATTGACAAGAGAGAGCATATTGCCGGTAACATTTATACAGAAGAAAAACTTGGTATACAGGTACATCGCTACGGAGCGCACATTTTCCATACAGATAATAAAGAAGTATGGGACTATGTGAACAGCTTTGCAGAATTTAATCGTTACACAAATTCTCCGGTAGCCAGATATAAGGATGAGATGTACAATCTTCCTTTCAATATGAATACTTTCCATGAATTATGGGGGGTTCGTACTCCGGAAGAAGCAAAGGCAGAGATCGCCCGTCAGACAGCAGAGGCTGCAGAAAAGATCGGCGGCGAGCCGAAAAACCTCGAGGAGCAGGCACTGCTTCTTGGAGGTAAGGACGTATATGAAAAGCTGATCAAGGGCTATACAGAGAAGCAGTGGGGACGGAGAGCAACCGAGCTTCCTGCATTTATAATCAGACGTCTGCCATTCAGATTTATCTTTGATAATAACTATTTCAATGATCGTTATCAGGGAATACCTATCGGTGGTTATACCGGACTTGTCGAGAAACTCCTCGGAGATACAGAAGTTCGTCTTGGAACAGATTTTTATAAGGAAAGAGAAAAACTTACCGCAGAGGCAAAGGAAATAGTGTTTACCGGTCTTATTGATGAATTTTTCGATTACAGATTCGGTACATTGGAGTACAGAAGCCTTCGTTTTGAGACAGAAGAACTCGACACGGATGATTTCCAGGGAAATGCCGTGATCAATTATACGGAATATGAGATTCCGTACACACGTATAATCGAGCATAAGCATTTTGAGGAATTTGGTTCCGCACCAAAGAGAGCACAGGACGGAAAGACGATCATCACCAGAGAATATCCCGCAACATGGGAAAAGGGAGATGAGCCGTACTATCCGGTAAATAATGAAGAGAATAATGCACTGTATGAAAAATATCGTGCACTGGCGGAGGAGACAGAAGGAGTATACTTCGGTGGCCGTCTCGGAAAGTACAAGTACTATGATATGGATGATGTCATTGCAGATGCACTTTCAGATGCAAAGAAAATCTTAAAAAATTAAGAAAAGGTCCGTGTTTGCTTTAATGGTGACACGGACCTTTTACACTGGGATAATATTCAAATTTTGAACCTCCGGTAGATTCAGCAGAAGCTTGAAAAAAGCATTCCGGTGTACATGCTGGACATATATGGGTTAGGATGATTAACACCCGGTATCCTGTACGTGGCGATCTTTCTATCTGTATATTGCATTGGATCGATAGAAATCCTTTTTGTTTCGGAAACAAGCGCATCTGTAAACTGCTGTACCGCTGAAAGAGATTTTCTGGGGTCGGCTTCCGTTGCGGAAGTCTGCAGCAGTTTCGTATCGATCTCAAAGGTTCCGTCAGTCTTTAAGGACATTCCGACAGCATCTAATGAATTTGTGAACCGTTTGGTTATTCCATTCATTTCTCGCATGAATTTATTTGACTGACCATATAGTATTGAATATTCGTCTGCCCGGCGGACAAAATCGTTATAGGCACCGGCCAGATGATTTATGTTTTCTGTTAGAGCATCAAGATCAGGTTTTAGGCCTATGTGAACAGGTTCACTGCCTTCTTCATTAATGCCCTTAAGCGTTATCTCATAGGCGCGTTGGACGGTAAAATTATTTGAACTTGCTACATGTTTTTTGTCATTTATTATAAAGATAGCATCTGTAGGTTCGTGTGCTATAGAGTCAAGTCCAAAGTAAGCGACAGCTCCTGCGGTTTTACTAGTCGATTCATCCGAAATAGAAAAAGTCGGATTTCCGTCGGATCTTCGTCCGGAAAAATTACTTTCGATCCGCAGAGCACTGGTCCCTTTACCTGAAATAACGGTAGCATTTACTCCGATCGAGGATTTGTTAATGAGTCTGGCAATCCTGTGTTCAATAGTATCATTAGTATCAGAGGCATCTACTGCGAACTGAAATTCATAATCAGAGTCATTGATCAGTATATCGAATGAGTACAGATCCGGAGAAAGGGAACTGGTCTCACCGGTCGGAAGAAAACCTCCGATATTAAGCTGTGGCGAAGCGAGCTGTTCTACAAAAATATCAAACGAGTCCGGTATGCCCACAGAGTTTCCTGATAATATATATTCAACAGATACTATGTCGCTGTCTGATGAGGAAGCAACCTTCTTATCTAATATGCTGGAAGAATATTCAGAACTCAGTGATGAGATAGAATTCTTCAGAAAACGCGCATCTTCTTTCAAACTGATAGCATAAGCCTGGGAGGACCCGGTTTTGTCGGGCATGTAAACGTGAGAGTCCTCAGATTTTTTTACTATCTGATGATAGATAGATTTTAACTCATCCTTTTTGTGCGAGTCGTAGCGCGTGGATGACACACTGTAGTCGGAAAAAATCTGACTGTACACAGCGGATAGAGAATAAGCCGACATAGGATCCCTCCTTTCTGAAATTTCCATCCATGGAAAACGATGTCAGCGTGTTATTATGTATTTATAAATAGACAAAATCTAAAAATAAGTAGATGTATACAATAATAAGATATCACGTAAATTTGCGAAAAACAACATATTTTTGTGTACAAAATACAATACCTGTGCAATAATAGTAGTGACATGTAAAAAACCGTTTAAAATTGGGCGTTGACGGATACGGCGTCGTGTGATATAGTATGAGAGCTAAAGGGCCGAGGGGCCTTTTTTTGGTGTCCAATAACGCAGCGGGAGACAGTTTTACTGTCGATGGAACCGCCAGTCGGGAGAAATCCCGCCACTAAGAATGGAGGAATTACAATGCGTACAAGAATCACACTTGCTTGCACAGAGTGCAAGAATCGTAACTACAATACAACAAAGGATAAGAAGACTCATCCGGAGAGAATGGAAATCCGCAAGTATTGTAAGTTCTGCAAGACGCATACTACACATAAAGAGACCAAATAATTTTCTACGGATTGAAAGGCAGGGTATTTAATGAGTGATTCAGTAAATGCAACAAATGCTGTTTCCAAATCCGAGAAGAAGTCCAAAGATACGGGGAAGGGTTCTTTCTGGAAGGGTATCAAGGCTGAGTTCAGGAAGATAGTATGGCCTGATCGCAGTACTCTTATTAAAGAATCCACAGCAGTAGTTGTGGTGTCTGTTGTCGTTGGTGCAATCATTGCAGTGATCGACAGAGCAGTTCTCTACGGGATTAATTTCCTGATAAAGTAAGAAAGGATTTCTATGGCTGAAGAAGCGCACTGGTACGTAGTACATACATATTCAGGATATGAAAATAAGGTCAAAGTAGATCTTGAGAAGACAATAGCGAATCGTAATCTTCAGGAAGCTATTCTTGAGGTAAGGGTTCCGACCCAGGCTGTGACTGAGGTCAGGGCTAACGGTACAAAGAAGTCTGTGGAGAGAAAACTTTTCCCAGGCTATGTGCTGATCAATATGATCATGAATGACGATACCTGGTATGTTGTCCGCAATACCCGGGGCGTCACAGGTTTCGTGGGACCGGGAAGCAAACCGATTCCGTTGTCTGACGAAGAAATGAAGCCGCTTGGCATTCATGTTGAAAATATGGAAGTCAGCTTTGATGTGGGCGACCGTGTTGCTGTAGTTGCAGGAGCATGGAAGGATACAGTAAGTGTCATTTCAAAGATAGATCCGAATAAGCAGTCCGCAACAATCTCTGTTGAGCTGTTCGGACGTGAAACACCTGTGGAAATCAGCTTTGATGAGATTTCCAAGATAGCTGATTAAAGAGTGATCACTCTTTTCAGAATGATATATGATGTGTGGTGAATTAAAATGTCATATGACATTTTAAGATAGATACAGTGGGAGGGTCTTTCCTGCCCGCATTACCACAAACGGCAGAAATGCCAGTTTAATAAGGAGGCTAAAAATGGCTAAGAAAGTCGAAGGATACATCAAGTTACAGATCCAGGCCGGCAAAGCTACACCTGCACCGCCGGTAGGTCCTGCACTTGGACAGCACGGTGTAAACATTGTTGAGTTTACAAAGCAGTTCAATGCTAAGACAGCAGATAAGGGTGATTATGTTATCCCTGTTGTTATCACAGTTTACACAGATAGAAGTTTCACATTCATCATCAAGGAGCCGCCTGCAGCTGCACTCATCAAGAAGGCATGCAAGATCCAGAAGGCTTCTGGTGTACCGAATAAGACAAAGGTTGCAACCCTTTCCAAGGCTGATCTTGAGGAAATTGCTAAGAGAAAGATGCCTGACCTTAATGCCGCTTCCCTTGAGGCTGCAATGAGCATGATTGCCGGCACCGCTAGATCTATGGGTGTCGAGGTAGAGAAGTAAGGAGGGTTCAACGATGAAACACGGAAAGAAATATGTTGAGGCTGCAAAGGCTATCGACCGTTCAAAGCAGTATGAGCCTTCTGAGGCTATGGAGCTTGTAAAGAAGGCTGCAACAGCTAAGTTTGATGAGACTATCGAAGTTCATGTTAGAACCGGTTGTGATGGCCGTCACGCTGATCAGCAGGTTCGTGGTGCGGTTGTACTTCCTCACGGAACAGGCCGTAGCGTAAAGGTTCTCGTATTCGCTAAGGGTGCTAAGCTTGACGAAGCTCAGGCAGCAGGCGCTGATTATGTTGGCGGCGAGGAGCTCATCCCGAAGATTCAGAACGATGGATGGCTTGATTTTGATGTAGTTGTAGCTACACCGGATATGATGGGTGTTGTAGGACGTCTCGGTAAGGTTCTTGGACCTAAGGGTCTTATGCCGAACCCGAAGGCTGGTACAGTTACTATGGATGTAACTAAGGCTATCAACGATATCAAGGCTGGTAAGGTTGAGTACAGACTTGACAAGGCAAACATCATCCATGTTCCTGTTGGAAAGGCTTCCTTCACAGCAGAGCAGCTTACAGATAACTTCAATGCACTTCTCGCAGCACTTGAGAAGGCTAAGCCGTCATCTGTTAAGGGTCAGTACCTTAAGAGCATCTCTGTAGCTCCTACAATGGGACCTGGCGTAAAGGTTGTTGCTAACAGATATTAATTAATATCATGATGTCAGGGTCAAAAGGTCAAAATCCGATTGTGCTTGCACAAAGAGGATTGAGACCTTGGGACCCGCAAAACACGAGCAAGTAGCGTTATTACGCGGAATGCGAGTGTTTTAGGATTGCGGGAATTGCGTAGCAATGAAGCAATCCGTGACATCAGTAAGGGGCAAAATTTACTTTTGACCCTTACATCATATCATTAGATATAAAAAGCTGCCGTATGAAAGAAATTTCATACGGCAGTTTTTGTATTTTAAAAATTACGTGTACTTGACAATTGTCCGAAAACAGCATAATTTAATTGTAAACAATTATTGTAACTGTGTGAGCAGTAACCAATTATTAACACTGTTAGAGGAGCTATTCATGAGTGAATCTCAGAAATATGATTGCCTGAAGTTAGAAAATCAGATCTGTTTTCCACTATACGCCTGCGCAAAGGAGATAGTGCGTAAATATAAGCCTTTTCTCGATAAGCTGGATCTTACATATACACAGTATATTACTATGCTTATTTTGTGGGAAAAGAAGCAGTCAAATGTTAAGGAACTTGGAAAAAACTTATACCTTGATTCCGGTACACTGACACCTCTATTAAAGAAACTTGAGTCAAAAGGATATATCAGCAGACAGCGTTCTGAGCGTGATGAACGAAATCTGATCGTTACGATCACCGACGATGGAATGAAACTTCGTGAAAGAGCACTTGACGTGCCTTCCAAAATGGGAAAATGCGTCCGTCTTGATAAAGAACAGGCAGAATTGCTCTATAAAATGCTTTATCAGGTGTTGGATAGTCTGGATAGTTAACTAGCTCTTGCAAGAATAGAGGCATTTATGACAAGGAGTATGACAACGGGAAATCCGCTTTTTCTGATATTGAAATTTGCGTTCCCGTTACTTTTAGGAAATCTTTTTCAGCAGGCATATAATCTTGCTGATGCAGCCATTGTAGGGCAAACGCTGGGCACAGATGCATTGGCTGCGGTTGGCGCTTCCAGTAGTGTCCAGTTTCTGGTACTGGGATTTTGCATCGGTATATGCTTGGGATTTTCTATACCTGTTGCACAGCGTTTTGGGGCTGAGGATTATCATGGAATGCGACAGTACATATTTCATGGTATGGTGTGGTCGATCACAGCAGCAGTGCTGCTCACAGTGACAACAGTACTACTTTGTTCCACGATCCTGAATATACTTAAAACGCCGGAAGATATTTTTGATAATGCATACGCATACTTGTTGGTAATTTTCATTGGTATTCCGTTTACGATCCTCTATAATTTTCTCTCGGGTATTTTAAGGGCGGTCGGCGATAGCAGAACGCCTTTCTTTTTTTTAGCATTATCAACGGTCATAAATATTCTTTTAGACCTTTTCTGTATACTGGTGCTTCATTTAGGATGTATGGGCGCCGGAATAGCAACAGTGGTATCTCAGGCAATATCAGGTATCCTTTGCCTTGTATTGATAGTTAAAAAATTTGAAATACTGCATTTCAAAAAAGAAGATATAAAGTGGAATAGCAGGATAGGTATAACGACCATTCTGATGGGCCTTCCGACGGGACTTCAGTATTCTATAACAGCAGTCGGAAGTATGGTCATGCAGGCGGCAAATAACGGACTCGGAACAGTGTATGTATCCGCATTTACTGCAGGAATGAAAATAAAGCAGTTTGCAATGTGCCCGTTTGACGCGCTTGCCACATCTGTATCTACTTTTGCCGGACAGAATTATGGTGCGGGAAAAATGGACCGTGTTAAAAAGGGCATTATTACAGGAATGCTTACGGGAATAACCTATGGTGTCCTGATAGGAATAGTACTGATATTCTGGGGACGAAATCTTTGTATGATGCTTGTAAATGCAGGAGAAACTGCAGTGCTTGATCAGGCAGGAAAATACCTGAGATTTCTTGGGTTCTTCTACTGGTCACTTGGAATATTAAATGTATGCCGTATGAGCATACAGGCTTTGGGATTTTCGGGAAGGGCGATAATTTCAGGGGTTTTGGAAATGATCGCAAGAGTGAGCGTGAGTTTTCTGCTGGTTCCGGTATACGGTTTTACAGCCATATGTATTTCGGACCAAAGTGCATGGCTGCTTGCATGCTGCTACGTAGCGCCGATGGTAATGTGGTGTGTTCATAGAGTTTCGGGGCACTTGGAAACATCACAAAAAAAAATTAAAAAGAGAAATAAGGGGTAAACGCATTTTGCCTTACATCATTTAACAGGGGAGAAGGATATGATGAGGATAGCTGCATGCGACGATGAGGAACGGAGCATAAATTATGTAAAAAAATTGTTTGATGATTATATCAAGGAGCATCCGGAGATAGATGCAAAGCTTGAGACATTTACGTCAACCCTGGAACTCATGGAGGCCAGGGATAAAAGGACATTTGATGCCTATATACTTGATGTATTTATCGATGCCCAAAGTGGGATAGATCTGGCGGAAAGTATACGGAAAGATGGCGATAACGCAGCGATCATCTTTCTGACAACTTCGGCATTTCATTACAAGGATGCTTTCCGGTTAAATGCAGCGCATTATCTTGAAAAGCCAACAGATCCGAAAGAATTTAATGATGCGATGGACCGCATACTTAATAGTGAGGAAGAGCGCTGCTATGCGGTTAAAGACGGAGATGGGATACGAAAAGTACCTGTTAGTGACATCATGTATATAACCAGTGATGATCACTATAAGGATATAGTCTGCAGGGATGGTACAACTTATCTTGTTCGTGAGACTATGGCTAATATTCGAGAGAAATTAGGAGAGGACTATTTTTATCTTCTGAGTAATAAAATGATAATCAATCTAAAAAGAATACTAAAGATCAGTTCATCGGAAATTACTATGGAAGATGGGAAGACATTTCCTTTGCCGAGGGGCACTTATCGTACGGTAAGTGAACTGTTTTTGAAATATTCTTTTGACTGAAATTTACTCGACAAAATAATACGAAATCACGACATTCGCAAGTTAACGTCCTAAATTCATGGTAAATTTAGGAATGTAGAAGGGCAAATATGGAAAATAAGAATATATTTTTTCAGTTTGTATCAAGAAAGTTTAAAGAGATTTTTCATTATGACCTTCTGGAGATACGTGATATAGAACGTGCTCCGCGTTTTATGGAACACAAGATCTATCTATTGTCGAGAGGCGCCCTGGGCATGATGCTCTTGTGTATTGTTCTTTCTTTGATTCCTTTATCGTATGGCGGTTATCACCTCGTAATGACATACATGGGGTTGGTAGCGGTATTTGGGTTGTCGGTTTTTTTAGTCAAATACTTTAAGCGCCCGGATTACGTGGCGGTGTGCTGCGTTTTGGGTGTGGTCATCGTTTTGGGAATCGCGTTTATTACAGATCCTGATCCTGAGTCGGTTGGGTTTGATGCATTTTGGTTGTGGATACTTATAATACCTTTTCTCGTGGACTATTTTGCGGGAATAGTGTTAGGTGGACTGGCATCGACATTTGGGTTGATCTTGTCGGTAGTGTATATGTGGACGCCATTAAGAGTGCGGTTTGCATGCTATGGTCAGGACATTCTCACCTATTATCCGGCAGTGTATTTTATGCTTACAGTCTGGGCAGCACTGATACAGTATCAGATCTTCGGCTATCAGGCGGAGGAGCTTGAGAACGAGAGAGTCAGGCAGAAACAACAGGAGGAGCATATAAGATATATATCAAAACGTCAGGAAGAACGGATACGGAACATGGAAAAACAGCTGGCTGCCTATGAAGAAAATAGGACGCTGGTTGAGAGATACCATCACGATTTAAGACACTATACCCGTGTGTTGAGAGAATATCTGAGAGGGGGAGATATATATAAAGCCGTTGGATATTTGAATGAGATAGACGGGAATCTGGATCAGGTTGTCCAGATGACATATTGTGAAAATCATCTTATTAACAGTATTTTGTCAGTTTTCCAGATGCGGTTCAGGAGATTGGCGTGTATCACGAAGATAATGGCATCGGTTCCGGAGGATCTGAAAATAAAGGATCTGGACCTGACAGCGATATTATCCAATATTTTGGAAGATGCATGTGATGCCTTACAAAAAGTAGATGAGGAAAAACGCCTTGTAAATATTAAGATAAATTACAGGGATGGAAAACTTCGCATACAGGTAGAAAATACCTGTGCGGTACGGACAAGATTTACTGAAGATGGTTTGCCTGTAAGTACCAAGGAGGTTAGAGGCGGTATAGGCACGAAAAGTGTCAGGGATATCGCTTTGGAATATCAGGGAGCTGCAGGGTTTAACCAGGAAGGAGACAGATTTATCACAATGGTCGTGATTGGATGTTGAAGCGACAGATATAAACGGTCGGCTGACAGAAATAAGCCATATATGAACGGACGTTTATAGAGGAGATTTTTATGCACAGGTATGATAAAGACGGATATCTGATCGTTGGAGAGCGAGATTGTTGTGAGAGGTTTGAGCCCGAAGAAAACGGGCTTCTGTGTCTTAGGGAATGTTGGCATTGCAAATGGGCGGATTTTCATAAGAATGTATCAGGTACCAATGTTAAAGTGAGTATCTGCAGGTATGAAAGAAACAGGAAAGGTGAGACAGGAAAAAATTGCCGGAGTGACAGTTCAGAATTTGGTGGAGATATCGAAAATTCAGATTTATCTAATGAAACCGATGTTGTTTTACGCAGAGTTATAAATGCTCTTTCTGAGAATGGAACAGAGAATGGAGCATATCGTGTTGATACAGGCAGTTTTCAGGATATATTTCGTTTTGTTTCCAGAGTTATGGAGCGCACGGGCATAAATGTGCAGATAATATTACTGAATTTAGAGCACAAAAAAATAAAAGACGAAAATAAGGAGGAATATGCGGCAAAGCTTGCGGAAGTGATAAGCGGTTCTCTCAGGAGAGGAGACGTATCTAATCATTTGTCAGAAAGCCAGTTTGCGATACTTCTCATGGGAAGTGATATAGATAATGGAGAAAAGGTTGCAGAGAGGATAGTAAACGAATTTAAGAAAACAGTTCCAAATATACATGAGCTTTCGCTAACCTATTCGATAGAAAGTGTTGGCGCGTAGCAATTCTTGTAATTAGTAAGGTGATCAGTCCGGAGTACGAATAGTGCTCCGGATTTTTTAATGCACTACGTGCATTGATTTCTTTGTTCTAAAAATCAAGATGTATTCTACGGCACTTTTTTTAGAACATCTTTCTTTCATATATAACCTCACAAAAGAAAAGCCGATATATACAAGTGTATACAGTATTATGCGTTTTCGTTGAAATACTGAAAGAAGGGGTTATAGTGAGGAGAGAGAGAATAAAAAAGATAACTGCGCTTGTTATTGCGCTTTCTATGTCGGTATCTCTGGAAGGGACTCTTTTTGCAGCGGAGAGCAGAGAAATGCTTGATGATAGGAAAGCGGATGCGGCGGAGCAGATGCAAGAGGCTCTGAACACACTTGATGATCTGGAAAAAGACAGGGATTATGATGTGGATCAGGCTTTTTTTATTGCTGGTTCTGAAGAAGAAGCAGCCAGAGTTGCGGATGAATATAATGCAGAGCTTGTAAAATATAATGATGGAGTGGCTGTGTTGGCGCTGGATGAAGATATCCAGACCGTTCTTCAGCGTGCATCGGAAGAAGAAATATCCGAAACGCCGTTGTACCCTGAGCTGATCCGTGAGATCGACGATGATATAGTATCGATGACGGATTCGTATGTGACAATAAAGGGGCAGACTGAAGATCCTTATTTTAAATACGGTTATCAGTGGTTTCATAATTCGGTATATAACGGCTTTGCGTGGGATGTCACGGAAGGTGATGGTGTAACAGTAGCGGTGCTTGATACAGGTGCAGACCTTGATCATGATGATCTGAAAAATCGTATAGTAGGCAGCTACAATGTTTTAGATCCGGAAAGCGATGCAGAAGATACGGATGGTCACGGCTCTCATATAGCAGGACTTATAGCAGCAGAAAAAGGGAATGCTTATGGCGGCATCGGAATAGCGCCGGGAGCAGAGCTGTACATCGTAAAGATAACTGAGAACGGGAGCATACGTCTGTCGGATGAGATAGCAGGAATTAATCATGCTGTGGAAGCAGGAGTCGATGTCATAAATATGAGCTTTGGCTCAACGCAAAAATCCGAACTGGAGAAGAAAGCGATAGAAAATGCATTGGAAGCAGGAATAGTGCTCGTTGCGTCAGCGGGAGACGGATCAAGTGAAGAAGAAATTTATCCTGCTGCATACGACGGAGTTATATCTGTAGCTTCATACACAAGCTATGAGACACTTTCATCTTTTTCAAATTATGGAGACTATGTTGATATAGCAGCTCCCGGAGGTGATCTTTATACATCTGAACAGAAAATGTTGGAAACCCCGGAAGAATGGAAGGCAAACGGCATTTTGTCCTGTGGTATTAATAACGGATATTCATGGATGGTAGGAACAGGGCAGGCATCGGCGATAGTATCCGCGGCAGCTGCGCTTCTCTTATCGGCTGATGAAGAGATCGCGGGACTTGAAGGTGAAGAGCGTCCAGAGGAGGTACTTGAGTCGATTACAGGAACAGCTGATGAAGTAGAGTATGTTTATGGTGATCATATCGTTACCGGTGGCTTGAATAACGCAGAGCTTGTGGGAGCAGACATGGATGATGAAGATGATGATGAAGAAGATGATGAAGAGGATGAAGAGGATTTCTGGATCAACGATTCCACTCTTACACCAGGTCAGAAAATCGACATCACATATCTGTTTGATGGAGCCGGAGCAAGCGGAAAAATCCGTTACCGCTCAATGGATAATAAAATAGCCAGGGTGTCAAATAAAGGGATATTGTCGCCGAAGAAGCCCGGTGAAGTGCAGATAAATATGGAAAACAAAAAGTCCGGGAAATGGACTACGGTCAGCTCGGCAAATCTGACAATAGAGATGCCGGTAGTTCAGAAAAAATATGAGATAGATATGAAATCTCTTTCCATGAACGGAGTTACGGAGATCAATCCGGATATTTTTGTAACAGGAACCAGCAGAAAAGCGTACTGGATTCCATCAAATGATTTTAAACTGTTTTGGGATGAGGAAACCGGAAAAATAGAAGTTGATCCTTTGGCGCGCGGAACAGTTAAGCTATATGCGGTATTTGGTTCATGCGATATAAGTGATCCGGAAGGTACACGAAAAAAATATAAGGTAAAGATCAAATTTATATGGTGACGCAAAAGTTCCTGAAGTCTGATGATCAGAAGACTTCAGGAGCTTTTTTCACTTGCGTCTGAACTGTAACTACAAATAGTTACTGTTCACTCGCTTTCAGCTCGCTCACGTAACGGATTTTGCCAATTAAATCGCCTGTGGCGATGGGCAAAATCCAATGGCTGTTCCACTTTTTTTGGTCGTAAACTTCGCAGTAAATGCTCCGTTTACGTCTGAACTGTAACTACAAATAGACAACTTTTTATGAAAAAACAAGAGAATTTTACAAATGACAGATGTATTGTTGTATAATGTACTTGAAATTATACAGTTATGGTAACTATTGATTTCTCTGCGAGGTAAAATGATGGGGGAAAAACGAACGGAGAAAAACGAATGGGGCATGGAAAAGTCCGGTCGCGATAAGCTGACGGGGCTTTTTGATGCCTCATCGTATATCAAAACTCTGAATGAAATTCAGGCGTCCGGCGGTCCGTATGGAATAATCGTCATGGATCTGAATGAGTTGTCGCTGATAAATGACCGGTTTGGTGAAGATATAGGAAATCAGATCCTGGTCGTAACAGCAAAGAAATTAAAGAACTGTATCAGGGAAACAGATATGGTCTTTCGTACAGGAGGCGATGAGTACACGATACTCATACGCGGAGCATGTGATCCGGAATTTTATGAAGAGATCATAGATCGTGTACGTGAGTCCATGAACAGAAAAGTCGTGCTTACCGAGGCTGCGATAAGGGTAGGGATCGGTCTTGGATATGCGCGATATCCTGAAAATGGAGATAATTACAAAAATGTGATCAAAGCAGCTGACAGCGTATTGTTTCAGGATAAAAGGCTTCAAAAGCTGCCGCAGAGGGCTGATGCAGGGGTAGAGTACCGGCTTTCTCACGACAGTCTTACAGGTCTTTACAATAGAAGAGGATTTGAAAACGCGGTAAGGATACACTTAAATGAATATCCGGATGTTCCTCGTGTGATGCTGCTGACAAATTTTAAGGAATTTAAGATGATAAATCAGCTGTTTGGCGTCGAAAAGGGCAATGAAGTCTTAGTACGTCTGTCAAACCTGATACGTGAACGCTGCGGACATGGAAATGTATGCGGAAGAATAGAAAGTGATCGCTTTGCGCTTCTATTGGATAGAACAAGTTTCAGGGAAGATTATTTGCGAGATACGCTGGAACATTTCTGTGATAATCTCCTTGGATCCGATTATCAGGTCCGGCTTCAGATCGGCATATATGAGGTAAATGAGCCTGAACTGGATGTGTTTGGAATGTGCGACCGTGCCGATATGGCGATACGATCCATTACGCAGGACAGGATGCTGTCAGTTGCGTGGTACAAAGAAGATCTGATGACAGACACTCTGTTTGAAAATACTATTTTGAGTAGATTTGATTCTGCATTGAAAAATGGAGAGTTTATTCCGTATTTTCAGCCGCAGGTGGATTCAGAAGGAAAGCTTATAGGTGCAGAGGTGCTGGTCCGTTGGGATTTTCCGGGACGAGGATTATTGCATCCCAAGGCATTTATACCGGTATTGGAAAAAGCAGGTCAGATAGTAAGACTTGATTGTTATATATGGGAGCGTTCGGCGGAATTTCTGGAGAAATGGAAGGGAACTGCTATGGGCGAGGTTCCTCTGTCCATAAATATTTCTCCAAGAGATCTGTATTATGTTAATCTTGATGAATATTTTAACGATCTCATAAAGCGACATCATCTGGAACCGGGACAGCTAAAGCTGGAAATAACAGAAAGCACTTTTATGGCAGATCCAACGCAGGGTGCAGCACTGGTACAGAAGCTCCGTAATAATGGATTTGTTGTAGAAATGGATGACTTTGGAAGCGGTTATTCTTCCTTGAATATGTTAAAGGACATTCATGTTGACGTATTAAAGATCGATATGGGATTTCTTCACAGGACGGAAAATGAAGACCGCGCCCGTATAATTCTTGATTTTGTTATCTCTATGGCAAAGACCTTAGGTATGGAGATCATTACGGAAGGAGTAGAGACTTCGGAACAATTGGAATTTCTGACAAGGATGGGATGCAGCATATTCCAGGGGTATTATTTTTCCGGTCCGCTGACACTTTCGGAATTTTCAGAACAATATTATCCTGAATCAGAAGAGATAAATCAGGTTGTATGATCCAATGGGGACGGGGTGCAGGTCCATAAACCTGTGAACCCCGTCCCCCATTAGTTCACGTATAGGAACGCCCGTGTGGAGAGGTCATATCATACACACGGACTTACTTTCGTATAAAACAAAAACCCTCAGATAAATCTGAGGGAAAAGAGCTGGGCTAGAAGGATTCGAACCTTCGAAGTGACGGAGTCAGAGTCCGTTGCCTTACCGCTTGGCGATAGCCCAATGTATTGTGTTTTCGTCTGCCTTTCGTGGCGACAAAGAGTATTATATGACAGCCTCAAATGAAATGCAAGTATTTTTTTAGATTTTTTTCAAAAAGGAAAGAGTATTATAAAAAGAGAAGAAACATCGCTTTAACACTGTAATTCTGTGATATGATGATGACGGATCATAAGTAAAATGCAAAAAGGAGCATGAAACATGGTTTTTGATTTTAGCGAGTCAGCGGATAAGAAAGAGGAAAAAGCGGCTGAGGGGCCGGTTTGTACATATACCGCGTTTCATTCGGAAAGCAATATCTCAGATGCCGATCATCCGTTGATGATACTTCAGCAGTTACGCGAAATGCCGCATCATCTCATAGGACAGTTCAGTGATCCGGAAAAACGGACATCGTTTGAATATCAGGAAGATAAAGAAAAGGTCACGGTAGACGTTCTGAAAATAGATAGCCGCTTTACAGGGCTGCTCCACTGGCTGGGATCAAATGCGATACGTGTAAGGCTCTCACTTACAAAAACGGCGGAAGGTTATGCGGTAACGGCGATCAGGGAGATCAATACCGGAAGTAATTCAAAGCTGTCTGCTGAAGACGGTTTTCTGCAATATATGATCGAGAGATTACTGGACGGTCGTGCTTACGAAGATCAGGTGGCAGATGATGACAGAGATATCGATGGCGATGAAATGAAGCTTACGAGTCTGCAGAGCATCACCGATTTTTTGGAATGTGCTGGAAATACGCTGCCGGAGAATATCAGATTGTGGGCCAGAAGAAATCTGGTTGTAGCCAGGTCAAGAGAGATAAGTCCGGAAGAGAAGCGTCACGCTCAGAGAGCACTTTCTATAATGCTTAATATACGCTGGAAAGGTGATTATTTTGAACCGATCGATCCGGTCGAGGCAAGGAAGATACTTGATGAGGAGCTTTATGGACTGGAGAACGTGAAGCAGAGGATCATCGAAACGATCATCCAGATAAACAGGACACATACGCTTCCGGCATATGGTCTGCTTTTGATCGGACCCGCCGGTATAGGAAAGTCCCAGATTGCTTATGCAGTTGCACGTATATTAAAGCTTCCGTGGGCAACACTGGATATGAGCGCGATACACGACTCAGAGCAGCTTACGGGAAGCTCCAGAGTATATTCCAATGCAAAGAGCGGAAGCATAATGGAAGCCTTTGCAAGAGCAGGAGAATCGAATCTGGTATTTATCATAAATGAGCTTGATAAGGCGGATTCCAAAACATCTACGGGAGGAAATCCTGCGGATGCACTGTTGACTCTTTTGGATAATCTGGGTTACACAGACAACTATATGGAATGTACAATACCGACAACAGGTGTCTACCCTATAGCGACAGCAAATGAAAAAGACAGGATAAGTGCACCGCTGATGTCCAGATTTGCGGTGATAAATATACCGGATTATACTCCGGAAGAGAAAAAAGTGATCTTTTCGAAGTTTTCACTTCCGAAGGTGCTTAAAAGGATGGGAATGCGCGAGGAAGAATGTGTCGTAACACCGGAAGGTGTTGATGCAGTGATCCTTAAATGCACGGAAGAAACAGGCGTCAGAGACTTGGAACAGGCAGCGGAGCACATCGCCGCCAATGCTCTCTACAAGATAGAAACAGAACACCTTACAGCAGTTACGTACGATGCAGAAAGAGTAAGTGCGCTGCTGGGATAAAATGATGACAGGGCCAAAATAAAAAATCCATTTTGTGCAAGCACAAAATGGATTTTTTACTTTTGAACCTGTCATTATACGATATCAAATCTCGTCAGATCATATCTTTCAATGATCCGGCACAGTGACTCTACATAAGAAACATCTGTGGCGTAGCCACCTTTTTTAATGATAGAAGCAGCTGTCCTGTAATCGGTTTCGCCTTTTATACCTGCATAGCGATGTTTGGAACCTGCCATTGCGCCAAGGAGATAGGCGCTGTGGTCGATAATAGAATCCTCGATGGTGGCATAGATACGAAAGTCTGCCGTGGTTGAGTATTCTGTGCCGTCAGAGGTTTCTTCCATCGTGTTGGTATTGTAACGTGAGCCGTCCCAGGTTCCTCCTTCCCAGTTCATGTCTGACAGATCGCACTTCATACCAAAACAGTTATTGGTGTGAACAGCAAGCGATTCCTTTCCGTATCCGCTTTCATAAATGAACTGTGCAGTAAGGACGGAGGCTAGTATACCGGTCCGTTCCTGTTCTTCGGTCATCCGTTGCCCGACAAGTGAAATTATATCGTCATTGTCAGTGTCAAGAAGTTCTGACGCCTGTATATCCAGCGCATTTGCAACAGAGATCGCGGAGGAGTCGGAACCGTCCTCATATTCTCCTGTATCTAAACATCCGCCTTCACGATAAAACTCATCCTCTAAATTAAAACTCAGAAAGTTGTGAGGACTTTCATTCTGACTCAGACCGGAGGATCCTTCTGATCTTGCGATAGGATTGGTCACGGTGTTCATAAACGGGTTTTCTGAAGTTGTAAAAATGTAAAATATCAGACAGATGGTGACCATAAGTCCGACAGGTTTGATCAAGTCTTTCATAACCATTAGTATACCAAATCATTGTGTAAAAAAACTGTTCTTTCGTTATTCTTAAGTTTTTTGGTTTTCGTGATGACACGATTTTTTACTTTTGACCCTGTCATCATATAGACTATCTATCGGACAAAAATATCGATTTACTAAAGCCAATGGGGAAAATAACCGAAAAAGTAGAGGAGAAGGATAACATTGCCAGGTTTATTTAAAAGGAGATGAGCCTGTAAGGGGGTAGACCTTACAGGCTCTGCTTATGAGGGGGAGATAGTGAGCGTTCTCGCTATCTGTACTTTGCATTTTAGTTGATACAAGATGTTTTTTCAAGTGAATTTTCTGTGAAAACACCTATGTATACATTAAGATTTTTTAAAGGTGAACAAAATGTATGCATGTTCAAAAAAATGCACAGATAATAATTAAAAAATGATAAAAACTCTTGTATTTAAAGGTGAATAATGGTAAAGTAAATAGCTTTTGAAAAAATGGCTCATATGGAAATTAAATTTGTAAGCTGACATTTATAGAGGAGGATCTAAATGAAATATGATGTGATCATTATTGGAGCTGGTCCGGGGGGAATATACTCTGCATATGAACTGCTTCAGAAAAGCAACGGGCTCAAGATCGCGATCTTTGACGAGGGAACAGAGCTGGAGTCACGTCATTGTCCTATCGATGGAGACAAGGTAAAGTCCTGCATACATTGCAAGAGCTGCTCTATCATGAATGGATTCGGTGGCGCAGGAGCATTTTCTGACGGAAAATATAACATCACCAATGACTTTGGTGGAACTCTTTATGAATATATAGGCAGAAATAAGGCACTGGAACTCATGCACTATGTGGATGATATCAATATGAAGCATGGTGGAGAAGGCACAAAGATGTATTCTACATCGGGTACATCCTTTAAGAAGCTCTGTATGCAGAATCATCTGACGCTTCTCGATGCATCGGTTCGTCATCTTGGTACGGATATAAACTATGTTGTGTTAAAAAATCTGTACGCTGAGATGAAAGATAAGATAGACTTCCATTTCAGAACTCCGGTGTCCAGGATCGAGTCACTTGACCCGGGTTTCCGCGTATACTACGGCGATGAGTCTGCTGAGGCAGATCAGTGTATCGTTTCTGTAGGACGAAGCGGCAGTAAGTGGATGGAAGAAGTCTGCAAAGAGCTGAATATCGAAACGAGCTCAAACCGTGTGGATATAGGTGTACGCGTGGAAATCCCGGCTGAGATCTTTTCACACATCACTGACGAGCTTTACGAAGGAAAGATCGTATATAGGACCAAAAAATTTGAAGATAAGGTTCGTACTTTCTGTATGAACCCTAACGGAATAGTCGTAAACGAGAATACAAACGGCATCGTAACGGTTAATGGTCACAGCTTTGAGGATCAGAGTAAAAAGACCGAGAATACGAACTTTGCACTTCTCGTTGCAAAGCATTTCTCAGAGCCTTTTAAGGACAGTAACGGCTACGGTGAGAGTATTGCAAGGCTGTCAAATATGCTTGGCGGCGGTGTTATCGTACAGCGTTTTGGAGACCTTGAGAGAGGAAGAAGAAGCAATCAGAAGAGGATCGATGAGGGAACAGTACATCCTACACTGGATGCAACTCCCGGTGATCTGAGCCTGGTTCTTCCGAAGCGTATACTTGACGGCATCATCGAGATGATCTATGCACTCGACAAGATCGCGCCCGGAATGGCAAATGACGATACACTTCTTTATGGTGTAGAAGTTAAGTTTTACAATATGGAGGTTAAACTGGATAATAACCTCGAATCCCGTTATCCGGGTCTCTACATCATCGGAGACGGAAGCGGCGTGACGCATTCTCTTTCACACGCATCGGCAAGTGGTGTATATGTAGCAGATAAGATCCTTGAGAAAAAGGGACTGATCTAAATAAAAACAAAGAAATCCGGCCTCTACGGTAGAACGTGGGGGACCGGATTTTTTACTGTATTCCCAAAAAATCGCACAGCAAAAGTTTGTGATTTTTATCACAATTGACGGTTTTATTACCTGATGAAATCAACTATAATGAAATCGATTACAACAGGGGGTATTTATGACTATACGTGAAGTTGCGTCTCTAGCAGGTGTTTCTGCGGCGGCAGTCAGCCGATATTTGAATGGAGGGTCGCTTAGCGAAGAAAAACGAGAGCGGATACGCGAAGCGATAAAGGAGACCGGATATCAGCCGGATTCAGCGGCGAGGCTTATGCGAACGGGAAAGGTTCATCAGATAGGAGTTATCGTTCCAAAGATCTGCTCTGACGCAGTAAGCCGTATCGTGGATGGTGTGACCGCGATATGCAGAGAACGCGGATTTTTGGTGGTTTTATGCAATACTGATGGAAACCGCGATCTGGAAAAGAATTATATTTCGTTTTTGCAGAACAGAAATGCAGCAGGACTTATCATCATGGGTGTGTCCATGACACCGGCTGTAGAGGATGCTTTGAAAAATTGTCAGGTTCCGTTTGTTATTACGGGACAAAATTATGAAGCTTTTCCGTGTGTATTTAATGATGATTTTCACGCGGTATATGCTTTGATGAATATGGTAATAAAACGAGGCAGGAGAAAGATTGCGTATTTGGGGGTTTCCGATGAAGATCTGGCAGCGGGTTCGGAACGGCGGAGAGGCGCTGTTTCATCTGCTGTAGACTCCGGAATATCGGAGGAGTCTCTTATAATCGAGAATTGCAGCTTTTCGGCAGCAAGCGGATATGCTGCGATGGAGAAAGTGCTCATGGAACACCCGGATACAGATGGTGTTGTATGTGCTACGGATACTATAGCTGTAGGAGCACGAGCAGCGATACGCAAGGCAGGCAGAAAGGTTCCGGAAGACATAAGTATAGCCGGAGTCGGAGACAGCTGGATGGATGAATTTATGGATCCGCCGCTGACGACGGCCCAGCTCTTCCACCTGCAGTGCGGAAAAGATGCGGCAAAGATGCTTTTTCACATGATAGATGGTGATGATGACGACGGCCCTATGAGGCAGACACTTCTTACATACAGGATAGTTGAGAGAGATTCGATCTGATACGGAAAGGAAACTGACATGAAGCTTATATTTCTTGATATTGATGGTACACTTACATCCGCGGGTTCAAATGTTCCGCCCGACAGTGCGCTGGAGGCTATCCGCGCGGCTCAGGCAAAGGGAAATAAAGTATATCTCTGCACCGGCAGAAACTATGCAATGATGAAACCGCTCCTTAAATATGGATTTGACGGATATGTTGCGAGCTCCGGCGGATATGTGGTAAATGGTGACGAGGTACTTTTTGACTGCCCTATGAGTGATGAGCAGTGGAATACCGCGATCAAGGCGTTTCATGACAATGATGTTTTCTGCACCGTTGAAACAAAGGATGTAACTTACGGGGACGAGAACCTTGGTGAGTTCTTAAAACAGGGTGGTGACGGAAACAGTGAGCTCCTTCGCTGGAGAAAAGCCATCGAGGAGAAACTGGATATTGTTCCGATATCAAAGTTTGACGGAAAAGCGGCCGTTTATAAGATCGTATTTATCTGTAAGGATGAATCCCAGCTAACGGAAGCACGTGAGAAGCTTGAAAAAGATTTCAATTTCGTGATCCAGGGTTCACCTATCGCTAATGCCGGTATTTTGAATGGAGAATTCATAAACCGCGCTTTTGATAAAGGCCGTGGGATCCTTATGGTTGCTGAAAAAGAAGGTGTTCCTGTAGCAGATACCTATGGTTTCGGTGACAGCATGAATGATCTTGAAATGATCGAAACCGTTGGAACAAGCGTCGTTATGGCAAATGGAAACGAGGAATTAAAAAAACGAGCAGATGTGATATGCCCTTCAGTTGAGGAAGATGGGCTGATGGCAGCATTTAAGCAGTTAGGCCTTTGCTGATATAAATTGTTGATTTTGATGCCGGAGTCAAAGACATGTGACAATTGTTTTTGACTTCGGCATCATTTTTTTTGTTTAAATGCCTAAAAATATATTAAATTCGTTAATTATGCACAAGATTGTGTCGATATATTAATGTAAAAGTACCGTTTACAGTACAATTTCAATATTATAAAATGAAACACAAGTGAAAACGTTTACAAAAGGAGGACGCGATGGCACTTGACTATCGGAAATGCGCGGAGGAAATATATAGTCACCTCGGCGGCAGGGAGAATATCATCAGCGCAGCACATTGCGCAACCAGACTTCGTCTGGTAATTGCGGACAACAGCAAGGTTGACGCAAAGGCACTTGAAAATGTTGAAGGTGTAAAGGGAATGTTTAATTCCAATGGACAGCTTCAGCTCATTATCGGAACAGGAACAGTAAATCACGTATATGAGGAGTTCCTTGCTGTAACAGGTATGACAGCTGCTACGAAAGCGGACGTGAAGGCAGCTGCTGCAGCGAGACAGCCACTTCCTCAGAGAATGGTAAAGACTCTCGGTGATGTATTTGTACCTATCCTTCCGGCTATCGTTGCATCCGGTCTTATGATGGGTCTTGTAGAGGCTATTGGTAAGGCTTATCCGGCTTTTGCAGGCTCTGACTGGTACGCTTTCCTTGATATGGTTGCTAATACAGCTTTCGCATATCTTCCGGTTATCGTAGCTATCAGCGCTGCAAGAGTATTTGGAGGAAATATCTTCCTTGGCGGTGTAATCGGTCTATTAATGATCCACTCAAACCTTACAAATGCGTGGAGTGCTGCAGACGGTTACGGCGTATGGTATCTTTTCGGACATGTACAGATCGGCTCTTATACACTTGGTCAGATCAACCAGCTTGGTTATCAGGGGCACGTAATCCCGGTAATCATAGCGATCTGGTGTATGTGCAGGATAGAGAAATGGCTGCATAAGGTCGTTCCGGAAGTGCTGGATCTCTTTGTTGTTCCGATCACAACAGTATTTTTTTGTGCATTTTCAAATTGCCAGACATATCGCCGTATGTAAATTCTT
>CAMVTN010000022.1 GCA_947170415.1 uncultured Lachnospiraceae bacterium
CCAAGGTCGATCTCAACACCTGTGCCGGCTTCCTTGTCACCATAGTAGATCTTTGTTGTTCCACAAACCTTCTCAGCGAGATGACGGAACATATTCTCTGTAAGATCCATCATTCCGTTGTAGTCTGTATATGCCTGATAGAGCTCCATAAGTGTGAACTCAGGATTGTGCTTTGTATCAACACCTTCGTTACGGAATACACGGCCGATCTCATAAACCTTTTCCATACCGCCGATGATAAGACGCTTCAGATAAAGCTCAAGTGAGATACGAAGCTTACGATCCTCACCAAGTGCATTATAGTGTGTGATGAACGGACGAGCTGCTGCACCGCCGGCATTCTCTACAAGCATAGGTGTCTCAACTTCCATGAATCCCTGATCATCAAGGAAGTGACGAATAGTGCTGACGATCTTTGATCTCTTGATGAATGTAGTCTTTACATCCTCATTCATGATGAGATCAAGATATCTCTCACGATAACGTACGTCTGTATCTGTAAGTCCGTGGAACTTCTCCGGAAGGGGAGCAAGTGCCTTTGAAAGGATAGTGATCTTTGTTGCAGAGATGGAGATCTCGCCTGTCTTTGTGCGGAAAGCTGTTCCCTCTACACCAATGATATCTCCGACATCCATCAGCTTCTTAAAGTCCTGATAGTCATCATCGCCGAGATTATCCTTTGCTGCATAAACCTGGATCTTGCCCTGAAGGTCCATTACGTTACAGAAAGATGCCTTACCCATGACACGCTTAAACATCATTCTGCCGGCAACCTTAACTTCTTTGCCTTCCAGCTCCTCAAATTTATCACGGATTTCCTGGGAATGATGTGTTACATCAAATTTCACGATCTGGAACGGATCGCGACCCTCACTCTGCAGAGTCTTCAGCTTGTCTCTTTTTACCTGTAGTATGTCTTCCTGTGGCATCCTGGACCTCTTTCTGTAAAATAAAAACCTGCCGGATCCCGTTCCTGTATATGGAACAGAACCCGGCCCCTCTTTGTTACCTATTAACTATTACGCAACTGAGATGATCTTGTACTTAAGCTCACCGGCCTGAGTCTCAACCTTAACAGTGTCGCCTTCCTTATGTCCGAGCAGTGCTCTTCCAACCGGAGACTCGTTACTGATCTTTCCCTTAAGGGAGTTAGCCTCAGTAGAACCTGTGATAGTGAAATCCATCTCTTCATCAAACTCGATATCGAGGATCTTTACCTTGCTTCCGATACCGATCTTTCCGTTGGAATTTTCGCTGGCATCAACAACCTCTACATGCTTGAGAAGTGTCTCGATCTCAGTAATTCTGTCCTCGATCTGCTGCTTTGCTGCCTTAGCTGCATCGTACTCAGCGTTCTCGGAAAGGTCACCCTGAGCTCTTGCTTCCTTAAGCTCGATGGATACTTCCTTACGCTTATTGATCTTCAGATCGTCAAGCTCATCCTGAAGCTTCTGAAGACCTTCTCTTGTCAGTATAGTTTTCTTTACCGGGATATGCTCATCTGCCATTTCTCTTCAACCTCTTGTATAAATTCAAATCGTAACCTGAGACCCCTTTGTCTCAAATCTTTCTTATGTGGACATTTAATATGAAGCGTCGGAGTTAGTTTTTACCCTTCTAAAACGACACTAAGTCCACCGTAACGTTCGTAATTATAGTGGTACGATATGGGGATGTCAAGTTTTTTTAGGGAAACTCTGACATATCACTTTTTCCTTAATCTGTCCCGAACAGATCGATGAGAGAGTATAAACTTTCAGCGGTCTCAACTGAACAACATTGTGTACGGAGACGAGCCGAATGCGGTATGCCTGCCGTATACCATGCAACATGTTTTCTCATCTCACGAACCGCCGTATATTCGCCCTTCCACTCAACTTCAAGAGCAACATGACGTTTCATGATCTCTTTCTTTTCTTCAAGAGTCGGGTGATATTTTTCTCCGGACACAAGCTCCTTAAAGATCCACGGGTTTCCTCTTGCGGCACGGCCTATCGAGATGCCGTCGCATCCGGTTTCTTCCATCATCTTCCGGGCACTTTCGATTCCCGTAACATCTCCGTTTCCGATGACCGGTATCTTTACTGCTTCTTTTACCTGACGGATTATATCCCAGTCAGCTTTTCCTTCATAATATTGTTCTCTGGTCCGACCGTGAACCTGCACTGCCGCTGCCCCTGACGCCTCTGCGATCTTTGCGATCTCTACTGCATTGATATGTTCATCGTCAAATCCACGGCGGATCTTTATAGTTACAGGCTTCTTTGTAGCTTTTGACACCGCGCTCACGATCTCTCCGATGAGCTTTGGATCTTTCATAAGTGCTGAACCGTCACCGTTATTTACGATCTTCGGCATGGGGCATCCCATGTTTATATCCAATATCTCAAACGGCGCATCTTCGATAGCTGCTGCCTGCTCTGCCATAATATCGGGTTCTGATCCAAATATCTGAAGAGATACGGGATGTTCTCCGGGATGAGTAGCCATGAGCTGTTTGGTAGCGACGTTTTTATAATGAAGAGCCTTTGCGCTTATCATCTCCGTGCACACCATTCCCGCGCCCATTTCTCTGCATATAAGACGAAATGGCAGGTCAGAAACCCCTGCCATCGGTGCCAGTATGAAGTTACTGTCGAGCTTTATATTACCTATTTGCATAAAAATTCTTTCTTATTTTTCTGTATCCAGGTCGAGCTTTTCTCCAAGAAATACTACCCGGTAAAAGAGGCTTAATTCCTCAAATAACTGTGCATGCTCTCTTCTTACTTTATTAATAAGAAGACCTGCGCCGATCTCATCGAAACCGAAGTCCCCCGGCTCATGATCGGTACGCATCATCATCTCGCCTTCTTCATCAAAGAGTATCTCAAAGATACCTCCGACCTGTTCAGCAAAAAGAGCACTAAGTGCCTTCAACTCATCTTTGACCGCATCCGGAAGCTTTCCAAATTCCGGATTCAGATAATAGTTTCTCTCATAGGAATTGGCAGCGCAGAGCACTACCTCATTAACTTCACTCATCTGTCTGTCCTTTCCTAATTCATACATAGCCATAGACACCGCGTACAGAAACCTCTCCCGCATATACTGCCGTTTCAGTTCCGTCCTCGTGCCTCACAAGGAGCTCACCCTTTTCATTAATCCCGAGAGCTGTCCCATTCCATTCGCCTTTTGGGTCAAGTACACGTACTTGATTATTAACATTTACACACAAGTGATCGTACTCTTCTACAAGCCCGGACAGATCATTTGTCTTACGGAATATCTCGTAATATTTTTCAAATGATGTGATCACTGCCCCCGTAACGGCTGCACGGGATACCTTGTGTCCTGTTTCCAGTAATAATGATGTTGCCTTATCTCTTATATCATCAGGAAATTCTTCCTGATTTACATTTATACCCGTTCCTATAACAACATAGTGTATAAAATCGGGTTCAACGGACATTTCTGTCAATATCCCGACGAGTTTTTTTCCATTTATAACTATGTCATTCGGCCATTTGATACCGGTCTCAAGCCCTGTTACACGATTGATGCCGTCAGCTGCCGCGAGTGCCATGACGAGAGTCATCATAGGTGCGATATCCGGTACAAAATCCGGTCGGAGCAGATAGCTCATAGCGATATTTACGCCCGTAGGATTATGCCAGGCACGGCCTCTCCTGCCTTTTCCGGCAGTCTGTGTATCAGCTACGATCACAAGCCCTTCCGGAGCTCCCTGTTCCGCGCACTGCTTTATGTCATCATTTGTAGAACCTGTTACTTCACGAAAGATCGTATTGTCTCCCGCACCAAGCCATTTTGTTCCGAGTTCTGCTCTGATAGAGCCCTCACCAAACGCTTCGGAATTACTGCGTATCCGGTAGCCCTTATGAGGTACAGCTTCTATATCATAGCCTTCTTTACGAACTTTCTGAACTGCTTTCCAGACAGCATTTCGAGAGATGCCGAGACTGTCAGCGATCTCCTGACCAGAGACAAATCCGTCTCTTCCCGATAAAAAATCTAATAAACTTCCTGCCATAATATTCACATCGCATACATGCCGACCGCCACAAGGATTGCCGCTATCATTATGAATAAAAGTGACAGCAGATTCTTTCTCCTTATATAGCGGATACTGTTAAGAGCCATCATGGCTGCTCCGAGAAAAAATAGTACAGGATAAAGCGTTTTCGTCAGATTTGTCTCTGTGCTCATGGTTAGGATCGATAGTACTATCACGACAATACCCAGGAGCAGATTACATATATCTATCTGAAGCCTTATCCTGTTTTCCCGGCTCATTGGATGGCGCTTTCCCGGCTTTCTCTGCTCATCGTCCATTTATTTTTCGTATCCGAGTGTAGCTGCCATTACTGCTTTTATAGTGTGCATACGGTTCTCTGCTTCATCAAAAAGCACAGTTCTGTACTTCTGGAATACTTCGTCTGTCACTTCCATATCATCAAAGTGGAACTTTTCTCCCATTTCTTTTCCGACCGTTGTCTCATGATCGTGGAATGCCGGCAGACAATGCATGAATATCGCATTTTCTGCTGCGAGGTCCATGATCTCCATAGTTACTTTATACGGTGTGAGATCTGCTATACGCTCCGCCCATACCTCATCAGGCTCGCCCATAGATACCCATACATCTGTATAAATAACATTTGCGCCCTTTACTGCCTCCTTCGGATCAGAAGAAAGTGTGATACTTCCGCCGGACTCAGCTGCCCATTCTTTGCACTGCTCCACAAGCTCACTATTCGGCCAGTACTTTTCCGGAGCGCAGGCTGTGAAATGAAGACCAAGCTTTGCACATCCGATCATCAGGGAATTTCCCATATTATAACGGGCATCACCCATGTACACGAATTTCTGACCTTTCTCTGTGCCGAGGTGCTCACGGATCGTCAGCATATCAGCGAGGATCTGAGTCGGATGATACTCATTTGTAAGACCATTCCAAGTAGGTACCTCAGCATACTTTGCCAAAGCTTCTACACGTTCCTGGCCGTATCCTCTGTACTCGATACCATCAAACATACGTCCCAGAACAGATGCAGTATCTGCGATACTCTCTTTCTTTCCGATCTGTGAACCTGTGGAATCAAGATATGTCGTCTGGATTCCGAGATCATGTGCACCCACTTCAAAAGCACAACGTGTTCTGGTACTGGTCTTTTCAAAGATCAGGGCAACATTCTTTCCTCTGAGCTTGTCATGAGGTGTTCCTGCCTTTTTCAGTTCCTTGAAATAAGCTGCCAGATCAAGGAATTCACGTATCTCATCCGGTGTGAAATCCTTTAACGTGAGAAAGTTTCTGTTCTTCAGTGATGCCATGGTGTCTCTCCTCCAATTTTTGAAGCCGCCAAAAAATCTATCTTCCTGTCATATATCTGTACATCAAAAGTGCTGCCGATATCGCTGCATTCAGGGACTCTACCTGTCCCTGCATCGGTATCCTGAGCTTAATATCCGCAAGAGATGTAAGCTCGTCGCTAAGTCCGTTGCCCTCATTTCCTATAAGGAACGCCGTGCGATCCGCATAGTCGATCTCGTGGTACATTTTCTTGCCGTCAAGATGAGCTGCGTATGTAGTTATTCCTGTTTTCTTTATCTCTCTGACTGTTCCTGCCAGATCCTCTGTATAGAAAAAAGGTACTCGGAAGACCGCGCCCATTGTCGACCGGACTGTTTTCGGCGAATAGAAATCCGCCGTATTCCGATCCATAATGATGCCCGATATTCCGGCACCTTCTCCGGTCCGAATCATCGTGCCAAGGTTGCCCGGGTCCTGGATTCCCTCCAGAATGAGCCAAAGCCCATTTTCTCCCTGCAGAATATCCGGTAGCGTATAATGATGCTGCCGGACTACTGCGAGAACACCCTGAGGCGTCCTTGTATCACTCAGTTTCTGAAATACCTCATTCTTTACTACAGAGCCGCGTATAGAAGGATTTTCCTCATGGAACTTTTCAGATATAAATGTTTCCATAAGCCTGTCTTCTGGAATTTCCCGGAACATCCGGATCCCTTCTACGACAAAAGCATCTTCTTTCTTACGCGCACGGGAACGGTCAAGAAGCTCGCGCACACGGCGAAGCTTCGGGTTCGAGATTGAAGAAAGCACTTCAATATTGCTTCCCTTCATTCCGACCATTCCTTTCTCTATATCTTATTAGCCGCGAGCCAGAGCCTTAGCAACTTCTACATAGTAATCAGGAACCTTCTTTGTCATTGCAAGAGCCTCATCGATATCGTAATCAACGAACTCACCGTTTGCATGACAAACTACGCGGTTGATAGTACCCTCTGCAAGAAGATCAGCTGCCTTTGCACCCATGATGGAAGCATAGAAACGATCCTTACATGTCGGTGAACCACCACGCTGCATGTATCCAAGGATAGTAGCACGTGTCTCCATACCTGTAGCAGCTTCGATTCTACGAGCCATAGATACGGAATGTCCGATACCCTCAGCGTTTACGATAAGGAAGTGAGTCTTTCCGATCTTTCTTGCCTCGATGATATGATTGATGATAGTCTGCTCATCGTAATCATAAACCTCAGGAAGAAGGATCTCCTCAGCACCGCTGGCAACACCGCACCACAGAGCGATATATCCTGCACGACGTCCCATAACCTCGATGATGGAACATCTCTCATGTGAGCTGGATGTATCTCTTACCTTATCGATAGCGTCCATTGCTGTGTTAACAGCTGTATCGAAACCGATCGTGTAATCTGTGCAGGCAATATCCAGATCGATCGTGCCCGGAAGACCGATAACACCGATTCCATGATGTGAAAGTCCGAGAGCTCCCTTATAGGAACCGTCACCGCCGATTACTACGAGAGCATCGATGTTGTGCTTTCTGAGAATCTCTGCACCCTTGATCTTACCCTCTTCTGTACCGAACTCCTCGGAACGTGCAGTTCTCAAAATAGTACCACCGTTCTGAATGGAGTTGGAAACATCCTTAGCAGTAAGGGGACGGATCTCTTCATTAAGAAGTCCCTGATAACCCTTGTCGATTCCCATAACCTTAAGGCCGTTTCTGATAGCCTTACGTGTTACGGCACGGATTGCTGCATTCATACCAGGTGCGTCACCGCCGCTTGTCAGAACACCAATCGTTTTGATCTCTTTTTCGGATTTTGCCATTTTCCTACCTCTTTCATGAACCCGGTCTTATGTTCCATAATGGAAGCGCCGTTTTTTACTTATCACTTCGTTCGTCAAAAACTTGTCGATATATTATACGAAAAAAAATTCGCGATTTCAATACAACTCTTATACAAGCTTTACATTGTTTTCACCGTAAAGTGCCGTTAGTCTGTCCAATAATCCCTGATCCGCATTGACATTTTGTGCTCTTGGAAGTACACGTTTCTTCTTTTCAGCCCTAAGATAGATGACAACATTGTCTCTTCCTTCCGAGTATTTCAGCGTATCGGAGAGCTGCGGCCATTTTTCTTCGTACTCTTTCATATCCTCAAACTGAATATACAGCTTACGAGGAATTTCCTCAAATGTCTCCACCTGATCTACAACGAGCTGACCATCTTTTTCATCATCTGCCTTTACTCTTCCCGAAAGGAAAACTTTATTATCCTGCGTGATCGCATTTGCGTACTTCGTGTACTGCTGCGGCCATACTATACATTCCACAGAACCGATAAGGTCTTCAACGAGAAGGATTGCCATGGTGTCGCCCTTCTTTGTCTGCTTTATCTGTACCGCAGCTATGAGTCCGCCTATGGTCACTCTCTGACCTACCGAGAGGCCTATCCGGTTAGTCTCCGGGTTTAGAGCAAAATCGACCGACTTTACATTGCTGTGCTTTACCATGAGGCTTTCGTACTCTTCCAGCGGATGTCCCGAGAGATATATGCCGAGTACTTCTTTTTCAAACATCAACCGGACTTCCTTCGGAAATTCTCCCACATCCGGAAGTTTTGTTACCCTGTACTTTTCCGCACTGCTGCCCATCAGGTCAAAGATCGACATCTGGCCGCTCATGGTATTTTTCTTTTCATCCGCGGCCGCATCCATCATCTGCTGGTAAACAGACATGAACTGCTTTCTGGTGCCACCGAGAGAATCCAGTGCTCCTGCCTTTATGAAAGCTTCTACTGTACGCTTATTGACTTCGTTTCCTGTCATTCTGTCGACGAAATCCCTGAAGTCCTTGAATTTACCGTAATTAGCCCGTTCTTCTTCCAAAGCATGGATAACAGATACACCCACTGCCTTGATGGCAGACAGGCCATAACGGATCTGATGATCTCCCGCAGGCGAAAATCCTGAGTGACCTTCATTAACATCCGGCGGAAGAAGCTGTATACCCATAGAACGGCAGGAAAGCATATATCCTGACATTTTGGGTGGATTATCAAGCACACTGGTCATGAGACTCGCCATGAACTCCACCGGGAAGTAGCGCTTAAGAAACGCTGTCTGCATGGTTACAAATGCGTAGCAGGCTGCATGAGATTTATTGAACGCATACTTCGCGAAATCCATCATGTCGCCATAGATCTTTTTTGCTACGTCCTCGGCAATTCCCTTTGATACGCATCCCGGAACATTCTGATCTTTGTTTCCGTATACAAAGTTCGCCTGCTCTTCTTCCATGACATGCTGTTTTTTCTTACTCATGGCACGGCGCACCAGATCCGCACGCCCGAGAGTATAGCCTCCGAGCTGCTGAACGATCTGCATTACCTGCTCCTGGTAAACTATACAGCCATGTGTCGGCTTCAGGATAGGCTCCAGTTCCAGACAGTCAAACTTTACATTTGCCTTGTCTTTCTTTCCTGCAATGTACTTAGGTATAAAGTCCATCGGACCCGGACGGTAAAGCGCGATTCCCGCTATGACATCTTCAAGAGATTCCGGATGAAGCTCCTTCATGAACCTCTGCATTCCGCCCGACTCAAGCTGGAATACACCGTCTGTTTCTCCTGTTCCTATATACGCCAGGACTTTCGGATCATCGTAGTCTATCTTTTCTATAGAAAGATATTTACCGTTTTTTCCTACTTCCTCCGGATTTCCTGTTGCCAGTGACGGATTGCACATAGCATACGGATCTCTTCCCGGATTGTTGCTTGGGTCGTTCTCCGCTATCGCAGGATCTTCGTGTGCTTCGCTCCACGGATAGCGCGCAGTATCCCATGGACCTACATGGAATTTCTCATTTACAAAGTCTACTGCATTCTGGATAACAGTCAGGGTACGGAGTCCCAGAAAGTCCATCTTTAAGAGTCCCAGTTCTTCCAAAGTAGTCATGGTAAACTGGGTCGTGATCTCTCCATTTGAACCACGTGACAATGGAACATAGTTATCCGCGGCCTCCGGCGTGATCAAAACACCGGCTGCATGCATGGATGTGTGTCTCGGAAGACCTTCCAGACGCTTGCACATGTCTATAAGAGTATGAACCGTGTCATCCGTCTCATAGAGTTTACGCAGGTCATTATTGTTCTCCAGAGCTTTTTCCAGAGTCATATTCAGTTCATTCGGGATCATCTTTGCCAGATTGTCGCCAAATGAATATGGCAGATCCATTACTCTCGCCACATCACGGATAACACCTTTTGCTGCGAGTGTACCGAAGGTCACGATCTGTACGCATTTAGACCGACCATATCTGTGAACCACATAGTCGATTACTTCCTGTCGCCTTTCATAAGCGAAGTCCACGTCAATATCGGGCATGGATACTCGCTCGGGATTCAGGAATCGCTCAAAGAGAAGATCATACTTAGCCGGATCGATGTCTGTTATCTTCAGCGCATAGGACACTATAGCGCCCGCAGCTGATCCACGTCCCGGTCCAACACCTATGCCATGGGTTCTGGCAAAATTGATGTAGTCCCACACAATAAGGAAATAGTCAACATATCCCATCTTTTTAATAATGGAAAGCTCATACTGCATCTGCTCATAGAGCTTGCCATCATCTTCCGGATATCTTTCCTTAAATCCCTTATCGCAGAGATAATTGAGATATAGCCATGACTCCTCCGGTGTAGACTGCTCCGAAAGTACGTTTTCTCCCTCTCCATTATGGAGAGACGCCCGAAATTCACGAGGGATTTCAAAATGCGGCAGCTTTGTATTATGGAATTCAATCTCCACATGGCATCTATCGGCAATTTTCTGTGTATTATCAAGAGCCTCCGGCGCATAAGGAAACAGTGCCCTCATCTCTTCTTCTGTTTTTACATAATACTGCCCACCTACATAACGCATACGGTCTTCATCACTGAGTTTCCGACCGGTCTGCAGACATAGCAGGATGTCATGCGGCTTTTCGTCTTCCTTGTAAGTATAGTGGATATCGTTTGTAGCAACTAATGGGATATCGAGCTTTTTAGACATCGCGATAAGAGTCTGATCCACCAGCTGCTGATCACTTATACCGTGATCCTGGAGCTCCAGAAAGAAATTTCCCTTTCCAAAGATTTCCTGATATCTGAGCGCCGCTTTTTCTGCCTCTTCCCTAAAGCCTCTTACTATATTCTTTGGAATTTCTCCCGCAAGGCAGGCTGACAGGCAGATGATACCCTCATGATATTTCTCAAGTACCTCAAGATCCACTCGTGGTTTGTAATAGTAACCTTCAGTAAAACCGATAGATACGATCTTCATCAGGTTTTCGTAGCCATGATTATTTTCTGCCAAAAGCACCAGATGATAGTAACGATCATCGTTGAGACCGGCACCTGCTTCTTTATCGAAGCGGGATCCCGGTGCCACATATACCTCGCAGCCAAGCACCGGATTTATCTCCGCTTCCCTGCAGGCTTTATAAAAATCGATCGCACCGTACATAACGCCATGATCCGTGATGGCAGCCGCAGTCATTCCAAGGGCCTTTACCCTTGCCACGTACTCTTTTATTTTATTTGAGCCATCCAATAAGGAATATTCTGTATGCGTATGAAGATGCACAAATGACATTATGTAAACCTCTGATCCTTCTATCTTACTTTCAAATATGATAATGACACGAATTGCAGGCTTAATCGTTTTTTACTTTTGCCCCTGTCATCATCATATTTTACACGAAACCGATTTGTAATGAAATGACAAAACGTTACTGTAACGACAAAGCCGCATCCCGGTATCCACCGGAATGCGGCTCTTCGAACTGCTATTTATCTTGAATTAGAGATACTTCTTAAGGTCATCAACCTTATCAAGCTTCTCCCAAGGAAGATCGATATCTGTTCTTCCGAAGTGTCCGTAAGCAGCTGTCTGCTTGTAGATCGGACGTCTAAGGTCGAGCATCTTGATGATTCCAGCCGGACGAAGATCAAAGTTCTCACGAACGATCTCTGTAAGCTTCTCATCAGAAACCTTACCTGTACCAAAGCTGTCAACCATGATAGATGTAGGCTCAGCAACACCGATAGCGTAAGAAAGCTGGATCTCTGCACGATCTGCAAGTCCTGCTGCAACAAGGTTCTTTGCAACGTAACGAGCTGCATATGCGCCGGAACGGTCAACCTTTGTGCAGTCCTTACCGGAGAATGCTCCACCGCCGTGACGAGCGTATCCGCCGTAGGTGTCTACGATGATCTTACGTCCTGTAAGACCTGCATCACCGTGAGGTCCACCGATTACGAAACGGCCTGTCGGGTTGATGTAGATTCTTGTCTTGTCATCGATAAGACCAGCCGGGATAACCGGATCAAATACGTACTTCTTGATATCGTTGTGGATCTGCTCCTGAGTTACATCCTCATCATGCTGAGTAGAGATAACTACAGCCTCGAGACGAAGAGGCTTGCCCTCCTCATCATACTCAACAGATACCTGGGACTTTCCGTCCGGACGAAGATAGCTGAGAGTGCCGTCTTTTCTAACCTTTGTAAGCTGACGTGTAAGCTTGTGAGCAAGGTCGATAGGATAAGGAAGATACTCAGGTGTCTCGTTTGTAGCATAACCGAACATCATACCCTGATCGCCGGCACCGATAGCACCGATCTCCTCATCAGACATGTTCTTCTCAAGAGCCTTCAGATCTGCCTTTGTCTCAAGAGCGTTATCAACACCCTGTGCGATATCAGGAGACTGCTCATCGATAGCAGTGAATACTGCACATGTATCAGCATCAAAGCCGTACTCAGACTTTGTATAACCGATCTCACGAACAGTGTCACGTACTGTCTTCTGGATATCAACGTAAGCCTTTGTTGTGATCTCACCTGTAACTACTACGAAACCTGTGCATGCCATTGTCTCACATGCAACACGGCTCATGGGATCCTGTTTGATGCACTCATCAAGGATCGCATCAGAGATAGCATCGCAGACTTTGTCGGGATGTCCTTCTGTAACGGACTCAGATGTAAATAATCTTTTTTCCATTCTTTCCTCTCTTTCGGTGCTTCGAACGCACCTCTTAATTAAGTTTAATTGTAAAAAAAAGACCGCTTATGAAAAATAAGCGGACCGACATCGATAATCAAATCCTCTCATTGTTCGAAACATAACTCGCTCAAGGTTGGCACCTTCCGACAGCTTTATCGGAGGTTGTCGTGACTTCACAGATCCTTTGCATCTCCATCACTCTTAATAAGAGAAGTTTACAATATGGAATTTTCTTATCCGCATAAACATACTCTTTTTTTTATGCCGCGTCAACCCCAAATTGTATTCACAACGTTGACTTGAAATAAAAAAGTCAATATACTTTGAATTGAAACCCTAAAGACGAGATGTTTTATTTCAATAGAGGATTAGTTATGCCCAGAGTTCTGACTCAGGATCTGGTCCCCGGAATGATCTTATCCGAGGATGTCATTTCGTTTCAAAATCAACTGGTTCTTCCAAAGGACATGGCACTTACCGATAAAGCCATCGCTAAATTGGAATTTTATTCCATTACATCTGTCCGAATTAAGGAAGAATCCATGGAAATGGCCGTATCTGCCGAAATTTCTTCAGAGTCTTTATCCTACTCAGAGAAAATAAAGTCCAGTGCGGCATATAAGGTTTTCAAAGAAAACTTTGAATCAACGATCGGCGAGATCAAAGAATCTCTTAATGATATCATTACAAAACAAGTCGTTGATACAGAAAAACTGTTAGAAGAGCCCATGAAGCTCATAAGTGATACGCCGTCCGGGATACACATTTTCGACATGCTTCATAATATGAGGATCTACGACGACCCAACCTATGCTCATTCCCTGAACGTGTCACTTATCTGTCATGTTTTCGGAAAATGGCTCAGCATGTCCGATGAGGATGTGAATACGCTGACTCTCTGTGGTCTCCTGCATGATATCGGTAAGCTGAAGATTCCAAACGAGATCATCAGCAAACCTGCCAAACTCACCGACGAGGAATATACAACAATAAAGTCTCACTCTATGGAAGGCTTTAATATCCTTAAGGAACTCCCGATCAGCGATCACATCAAAAATGCAGCTCTTATGCACCACGAACGCTGTGACGGAAGCGGCTATCCCATGGCTCTCAGTACTGAGCGGATCGACCGTTTTGCACGTATAGTTTCTATTGCAGACGTATACGATGCCATGACAAGTCCGCGTGTTTACCGCGGACCGCTCTGTCCTTTCCAGGTCATCAGCATTTTTGAGTCAGAAGGACTGCAGAAGTACGATTCAGAGTTTATCCTTGTATTCCTGGAATACATCGTAAATACTTACATGAATAATCGCGTCCGCCTGTCTAACGGAATGATCGGAGAGATAATCCTGATCAACAAATTTGATCTATCTCACCCTATGGTGCATTGCGGAAGCCACTATATCGATCTTTCTCACGAACACGGTCTTTATATCGAAGAAATCCTGTAACAACAGGATTTCCATCGGATTTCTTTAACACAAAGCAATAACCCCTGCACAGAACTTTCGATAGTTCCATGCAGGGGTTATTTATTAGATCGCCTGTGTACGAAGGCGGAATTTCTGGATTTCTTCCTCATCGGATACTCTCTCGATGAGTCCGCCGAGGGCGCGAAGCTTTACATCAAAGTCCTCATAACCTCTCTCGATCAAATGGATATCGTCTACTACGGATACTCCGTCAGCAGAAAGAGCTGCAAGTACAAGTGCTGCACCAGCTCTTAAGTCAGGTGAAGATATATGCGCTCCTGTAAGACCTTTCACACCGGTAATGATAGCGGTGTTTCCCTCAACCTTTATATCCGCACCCATACGAATGATCTCGTCTACATAACGGAAACGGTTCTCAAATATGCTCTCGGTAATAGTACTCACACCTTCTGAAAGTGCAAGTGTGATACCTGCCTGAGGCTGCATATCTGTCGGGAATCCCGGATAAGGAAGGGTCTTTATCTGTGTACTGTGCAGTTCGCCTGTATATCTAACACGAACAGCATCATCAAGCTCTTCTACTTCGCATCCCATTTCAAGGAGCTTTGCAGTGATAGACTCCAAATGCTTCGGGATAACGTCTTTTACAAGGATATCGCCCTTTGTAACAGCAGCAGCAAACATAAACGTTCCGGCCTCGATCTGATCCGGAATGATAGAATAAGTAGCTCCGTGGAGCTTTTCTACGCCGCGGATACGGATCACGTCTGTACCTGCGCCCTTTATGTCAGCTCCCATGGAATTAAGGAAGTTCGCAACGTCAACAACATGCGGCTCCTTGGCAGCATTCTCAATGATGGTCTTTCCCTCTGCCATGCTGGCAGCCATCATAACATTTATAGTCGCACCTACAGATACGACGTCCATATACATATGGGCACCGATAAGCTTTTCTGCAGTAGCTACGATCGAACCATGATCGATCTTTACATCTGCACCAATAGCCCGGAATCCCTTAAGGTGCTGGTCGATAGGACGGCTTCCAATGTTGCATCCACCGGGAAGCGGAACTTCCGCTTCACGGTATTTTCCGAGAAGTGCTCCTATAAGATAGTAGGAAGCTCGGATCTTCTTGATCAGTTCATACTCGATATTTACATTCTGAACCATAGAACCGTTGATCTTTACAGTATGACGGTCCACACGCTCGATATGAACACCGATACCAGCCATTGCGTCAAGAAGCACATTTGTGTCCCTGACATCCGGCATATTTTCTATCGTTACAGTCTCATCTGTCATAATGGCAGCAGCGAGAATCGCAAGTGCTGCGTTCTTTGCTCCGCCGATCTCAACCTCACCGCGAAGCACATTTCCGCCGCGAATTACATAATGATCCATAGAAACTACTTTCGATTTCATCTTTTTCCAGTCTTCCTCTTCTGAACAGAATACCCGAATTTACCGATCTTTTTTCCAAGACCCATATATTCACCATGGCTCCATGCCACTAAATTTGCTCTTTTCAGGTCAAGTGAGCCCTTCTTATTAAGTAGTGACTCGTCTACACTGACTCCCAGCACCTTTGCCAGAAACAGGTCATGCGTACCAAGCGGTATGATCTGCTCGACCTTACATTCAATATTTACCGGACTCTCCATTATCCCCGGTGCCTTTACCTTTTGTGAAGGCTGAGGTGTCAGGTGAACCGTTTCAAATTTATCGATGTCCCTGCCACTCTTAACTCCGCAGAGATCTGCTTTTCGCGCAAGACTCTCTGTAGTCAGATTCAGGACAAATTCTCCTGTTTCCTTAATTATGTCATAAGAATAACGCGACCGTCGTATCGATACGGATACCATTGGCGGATCGGAACAGACATTGCCTGCCCATGCCAGTGTAATGATATTTGGTTTTTCTTTTTCCCGTCCGCAGCTAAGCATAACCGCAGGTACAGGGAAAAGCATATTTCCGGGTTTCCAGAATTGTTTCATATTTTGCTTAACGTAACATGAAAACAGCCAGTGCAGCTACTGCCGCGAGATTCAGAATAAGGAAGACCAACACTACGGTCATAAGCCCTTTTAGGCTCCTCTGATTCTTTTCTGCCTGTTTCATGATCTTATCTGTATTGTCAATAATTACTGCCTGAACATTGCGATAACAACGGACATTCTCATGATGCACATGAGTTATCAGTTCAGCTCTCAGATGTTCCAATTCTTCATTCATATCTATCGGAACTTCTATATTAATGCTATTTTCCGTAATTTTTGCTGATTCCTGCTTCAAGACAGACTCATTAACTGTATCATCGATACCAGCATCATCCATCTTTTCAGAACGGATCGGAATTAAATTCAGACTGCTCGATAATTTATCATTTACAGAGCTCTCTGTCAATACAAGTTCACTCTTTTGATATGCACTTTTATTTGTGCTATCCTCTGAATTACGGCTATCTGAAAATGCGTTCATCCCTTCCCCCTCTGAACAGTAACGATATTGTCATTTAATTACCGTATTATTACACCCCTGCAACAGCAATTCTATCGTATTCTAGCACCTTTTATAGCTGCCTGCAATATTGGTTGGCAGTACCGGACCCGACATTACCGCCGCTCCGATATTTTCTTTTTAAAATCGTCGCTTTACTTAATCCTTTGATCAACCGTTCTATTTTTATATGTGCACTTTCACCTATTGATTTCATGCTTATTTGGGTAGTTTAGTCGTATTTACTATATATTTACAAGCAATTCATAATTTGTTCATAACTTATTGTTATATTAATAATGTCTTAAGAAAGACATACAGAAATGTAGATGATTTTTTCATAATAAGCCTCGGGGCCGAAAGGTTCCGGGGCACTCCTCTTTTAAAGAATCTATTATGAAAGTGCTTTTTATACACATCAAAAGGGTGCGCTATCGCGCACCCCTGAAACAATTCCTTTATTCCGCTTCACCGTAAAACCGCTCTTTAAGGAGAGTACGTTCAGCTTCACGCTTCTGCTTTTCTCTTTCACGGTCATCAGCACCATGTTCTGCTGCAACTCCACGGATCTCTTCATTAAGAGACATCATCTTTGCATCCAGATCGGATACCATCTCCGCACATTCAAAAAGTTCTCTTTTTATATGCTCCGGAGCATAGCCTTCGTATTTATATTTGATCTTATGCTCAAGACTTGCCCAGAAATCCATCGCTACTGTGCGGATCTGGATCTCAACCTTTGTATCGACCACACCATCAGACAGAAAGATAGGTACAGTTACTATCATGTGATAGCTCTTATAGCCGCTTTCCTTTGGATGCTTGATATAGTCCTTGATAGAAAGGACATTTATATCACTTTGGTTGGCAAGTATCTCCGCAACTCTGTATATGTCGGACGTAAATGAACAAATGACACGTATACCCGCAATGTCATTTACGTACTTTACCATATTTTCGATCGTTGATTCATATCCCCGACGCTTTAATTTCTTAACGATACTTTCAGGTGTTTTTACGCGCGATTTGATATGCTCGATCGGATTATACTGATGAACATGCTGAAATTCATTATTTAAGATCTCCAGCTTGGTTCCTATTTCCTTCAGTGCAGAATTGTAGAGGAGCATAATAGTTTCCCAACTATCAACCCCTTCATAATTTCCCGTCATATTACCCATTTTATTTTAGATCCGCATTTCGCAGACCATACTCCGTTCCTTCTTAATTTACTTTTGGCCCTTACATCATTGTTAATATTATAACACAATAATGATCGTAATAGATATAAGATTCCCCTATCGCTTGCATTTTAATCGACAGTGTTGTATATTTATGTCACTCATATGTAGTTTTAAAAACTACGTGTCGCGGTTTTGGTGCATTCAAGTCAGTTTTAACCTGTGTATTATTGAGGAGGGGTTTTATGGAGATCATCCGACCTGTTGCTAAAAAACATGTCATTCACAAAAATATTACAAGGTCAGGCATTCTTCCTTCGACCATTTCACTTTCTATCCGGGAGCCCGGACCGGCGCTTTCTCATTTTGCCGCATTCCTCATGCTCCTGATAGGTTTTGGACCGCTCACTATGCGTGCCTCTCTTTTCGGTTCTTCCATCACCCTCTTTTCAATGGTGATCTTTCTCTTATCATGCTGCCTTCTCTATGCCGCAAGCACTACTTATCACACAGTAGTTTTGGACAAAAATAAGACCAACATTTTCCGAAAGATCGATCACAGTATGATCTCTGTCATGATCGCCGGTTCCTATACTCCGGTCTGCCTATCCGTTCTTGCCGATACGCGCGGGTATATCCTTTTGACAGCCATTTGGGCGCTGGCCATCGCAGGTATCCTGATCAAACTCTTTTGGATAAGCTGTCCTCATATTTTTTCGTCTGCTCTATATCTCCTCATGGGATGGCTTTGTGTATTTACTATCGCACCGCTATGGACTTTACTTCCCCGCGAAGCCTTTTTCTGGCTTGTTTCCGGCGGAATACTCTATACTGTCGGCGCCGTTATCTATGCCATGAAGCTTAAGAGCTTTAACGAAAAACACCTTTACTTTAATTCACATACGATCTTTCATCTGTTTATCATGGCCGGTACGATCTGCCACTATATACTGATGTTCCGTTTCATCTCACTCTTATAATAACACAAACCCCCGGACAGTTTGATCACTGCCGGGGGTTTTAACTTTCAATTATTACATCTCTTCAAGTGAGAAATCGATTGTTGATAATGTGCCTTCATCAAAGCTGATCGTAAGCTTGAACTGGCAATCCTTTGATGTATATACATCGTACTCAACTTCATCTGATTCACAGCTGTCCGGTGCGCTGAGATCGTAATCTGTTACACCAAACTGCTTGAAGAGCTTTCCAAGATCATCAGCGTACTTCTTAACTTCTGAAATCTGTGTATCTGACGGAGAATCAATATCCTTGAAATCCGCCATATCTTCCTTTGCAGAATCCTCATCACCTTCATAATAAGCTGTGAGCCACTTAAGTCTTGCCTTATCAAGGTCTCCTGCCTTGTCTTTTATAGCATCTGCAGAATCAACCTTTTCCTCTGCCATAGATGACTTATTTGCATATACTGTTACACCAACAGAGTTGTCATCGCCGATATATGCTTCTGCGGACCAGTCCTCACCATCATAAGAACCTGCTGTTACATCATTGTTTACGTCTGTACTTTCCTCTTCGGAATCATCTTCTTCTATTGTATCACCATCTGTGATCTCTTCAGATGCGCTGTCGTCTGCAACCTGTCCTTCAGCTTCTGCTGTATCGGAATCTACAACTGCACCTGCGCCTTCATCAGCTACCGATCCACCGGATTTTTCTGCCTCGTCAGCAGGTACGGAAGGTGAAGATCCAACCCAGTCAGATGATGCTGCAGCTGCACATCCTGTAAGAGATGATGCAAGCATGGCGGCTGTCACCAATATACATGCAACTTTAGAAATAACGATTTTCTTCATATTTCTCCTTTCAAGCATTGCCGTATCTTACGGCTATCCTTATCTTTTTAATTTAATTTCAATGGAATTCCTATAAGTTAAAGATACTGCAACAGGCAATATCCAACGGTGTAAATAATATCACACCGTTGGATTTAATACTACCTGTTGCAGTAAATCTTAAACAAAGATTAATATTTTGTATACAAGAATTTTAATCCACCCTATTGAAATTGATAAGGCATCCGTCAAGGATTATCTGTCTCTCGTTATCAGTGAGACCTCCAAGAGAAAGATGGAACTCTTTCAGTTCTCCACCCTTAACCGCATATGCTGTGATGTCATCCTGTCTTTCCTCTACAGCCTTACGGATTCCCGGTACAAAGATGTAATCGAGATTTTTGAAAGGAAGCTCACCCTTTTCGATGATGAAAGGAAGCATTCCCCAGTTAATAAGGTTGCTGCGGTATCTCTTTGTCGCATATTCTGTAGCGATATTTGCCCAGCCGCCGAGTACTTTCTGACAGGATGCTGCCTGCTCACGAGCAGAACCATCACCCGGTTTTACTGCGTAAATTGTGGAACCTACACCTGTATTCTCCCAGTTCATATCCGGGAACTGCTTTTTAATTGCATTTAATGTGCTCTGCATTTCTACAGAAGCTTCTACTACCTTCTGCATTGCATTCACACCATCTTCACGAGCCTTTTCAAAAGCCTGAACTTCCTTTGCCCTTCCAACGTACTCCGGATCCTTTCTGGACAAAGTGAATTCTGCGAGTCCGAGCGGATTTGAACGATAGGAACTTGTTTCTCCGGACGGGATCAGCTCATCTGTGGTTGTTACAGGATCGTGGATCTCGGACACGCATTTTAAGAGCAGATTTTCTGTAAGCGCGGACATTTCCGGCCAATCCTTGATGTTTGGACCAAGAACCAGTTCCTGCGTCTCGTCTGCTTCTCCCTTTGAATCAAATACTCTCTTTTCATAGATAGCGCTGTCAAAGAAGTACTTATACTTACCGATCTGAACATCCATCTCTGTTGCAGGAGTAAGGATTCCCTTATTTGCTGCTGTTGCCGCGATAGAACGTGCATCCATGAGTGCGACACTTGAGATCTGACCGTTCTGAACCTTTGATCCCTCACGGTTAGGGAAGTTACGTGTTGAATGACGGATAGAGAATGCATTGTTTGCCGGAGTATCGCCTGCACCGAAGCAAGGTCCGCAGAAACAGGTCTTAACTACTACACCTGCATCAAGGAACTTCATCATAGCGCCGTTCTTTACGAGTTCTGCATAGATCGGTGTAGATGCAGGATATACGCTCATTGTAAACTCATTGTTTCCAATATCGGCACCATTCAGGATATCAGCCGCAGCACAAAGGTTTTCAAATCCACCGCCTGCACATCCTGCGATGATTCCCTGCTCTACGAGAAGCTTTCCGTCTCTGATCTTGCTGTGAAGATCAAACTTCACCTTGTCACCAAATGATACCTGTGCACGCTTCTCAACGTCTGCGAGGATATCAGAAAGGTTTGCATTAACTTCTTCGATCGTATATGTATTTGACGGATGGAAAGGCATTGCGATCATAGGCTTGATAGCAGAAAGATCTACAGTCACTACCTCATCGTAATATGCCACTGATCCGGGGTTCAGCTCCTTGTAATCACCTGCACGACCGTGAAGCGCAAGGAACTCCTCTGTCTCAGCATCTGTCCTCCAGATAGAAGAAAGGCAGGTTGTTTCTGTCGTCATTACGTCAACGCCGATACGGAAATCCATGGAAAGCTTTGAAACGCCCGGTCCTACAAATTCCATTACACGGTTCTTTACGATACCATCCTTAAAGAGATTTCCGATGAGTGCGAGTGCCACGTCCTGAGGTCCTACGCCAAACTGCGGCTCACCTGTGAGGTAAATAGCTACTACTCCCGGATAATCGATATCGTAAGTCTGAGAAAGAAGCTGTTTTACAAGCTCCGGTCCGCCCTCTCCCATTGCCATTGTTCCGAGCGCTCCGTAACGGGTATGTGAATCAGATCCAAGGATCATCTTTCCGCATCCTGCCAGCATCTCACGTGCATACTGATGGATTACTGCCTGATGAGGCGGTACATAGGTTCCGCCATATTTTCTGGCAGCAGTAAGTCCAAATACATGATCATCCTCATTAATAGTTCCGCCTACTGCGCAGAGAGAATTATGACAGTTTGTCAGTACATAGGGAATAGGAAATTTCTTTAATCCCGATGCTCTCGCTGTCTGGATGATGCCGACATAAGTAATATCATGGGATGTTATACAGTCAAACTTAACCTTTAGTTTGTCCATGTTTCCGGATGTATTATGTGATGAAAGGATGCCATACGCTATAGTTCCCTTCTTTGCTTCCTCCTTTGATACTCCGGCTTCCGATGCCCACTCAGTTCCATTAACGAGAAAAGCTCCGCTGCCTTTTACAGTTACCGCATCTGTCATTTGATTCCTCCTCTTGTTGCATTTTCACTCTTTCGCATTAAAATGCTAAAGCGCCTTAGTTCTAAAATAAGGGAGACGAGGATTAATCGCCTCCCTTGGTCCTTACTTATTTTCTGTCCGGATCATTTACGTCCTGACGAAGCCGGCTTCTTTGGAAGCACAACCTTGTCGAGATGCCAGATCTCGTCGACATATTCCTGAATAGTACGATCGGATGAGAACTTTCCGATAGCTCCTACATTAAGGATGGCTTTCCTAGCCCATTCCTTCTTGTCTCTATACTGAGCCTCGACCTTTTCCTGAGCCTCCGCATAAGAACGGAAATCTTTCAGGATAAAGTATGTATCTGCTCTGTCCGTACTAAGTGTATTAAGAAGCGAATTATAGAGATCACGGAATCTTTCCGGATCATCCTTCGCATAAAAACCGTTTATGAGCTGTGTCAGTACATCGCGGATCTCCTGATCTCTGTTGAAGATATCCATCGGATTGTAATCTCTGTTGCGCTCATGCTCCATGACTTCATCTGCGGACATACCAAAGATGAACATGTTCTCTTCGCCAACTTCCTCTGCCATCTCAACATTCGCACCATCCATAGTACCTATAGTCAGCGCACCGTTCAGCATAAACTTCATACAGCCTGTACCGGAAGCTTCCTTTGAAGCAGTTGAGATCTGCTCGGAAACATCTGCTGCAGCAAATATGAGCTCTGCGTTGGACACTCTGTAATCCTCGATGAATACGACTTTGATCTTATTTCCGATGCTCACGTCATTATTGATGACATCTGCAACAGAATTAATAAGCTTGATGGTAAGCTTCGCATTACGATAGCCTGCCGCTGCCTTTGCACCAAAGATAAAAGTACGAGGATAGAAATCCAAATTCGGATTACGCTTTATCTTATTGTACAGGTACATAACATGCAGGATGTTCATGAGCTGTCTCTTGTACTCGTGGAGACGCTTAACCTGCACATCGAAGATGGATCTGGGATCAACCTCGACGCCGTTATGATCCAGGATATATTTTGCCAGACGCTCTTTATTCTTGAACTTTATGTTCATGAACTCATTCTGCGCCTTTTTATCCTCGGCATAGACCTCGATACCATGGATCTTTGGCAGATCCGTGATCCATTCCGGTCCTACATGATCTGTTACCCAGTCTGCGAGGAGCGGATTTGCATGAAGCAGGAATCTACGCTGAGTGATACCGTTAGTCTTATTATTGAACTTCTTCGGCATCATCTCGTTGAAGTCCTTAAGTTCGCGCTTCTTAAGGATCTCAGTATGCAGTCTTGCCACACCGTTTACAGAGAAACCGGCACAGATAGCAAGATATGCCATACGAACCTGTCCATCATAGATGATAGCCATGTTCTTGATCTTTTCCTGATCGTTCGGATATTTCTCCTGTATGCGCAGGCAGAATCTCCGGTTGATCTCCTCAACAATCTGGTAGATTCTGGGAAGCAGTCTTGAGAACAGCTCTATCGGCCATTTTTCAAGCGCTTCTGACATGATCGTATGGTTTGTATAAGCACAGGTGTGTGATGTTACTTCCCATGCCTCATCCCATGAAAGATCATAATCATCCATAAGAACACGCATGAGCTCCGGAACTGCTACAGTCGGGTGTGTATCATTCAGCTGGAAGATATTCTTGTCAGCAAAATGATGGATGTCGTCATGCTTACGCATATACTTCTCAACCGCTTCCTGAACAGATGCGGAGATAAAGAAATACTGCTGCTTCAGACGAAGCTCTTTACCTGCATAATGGTTATCATTAGGGTAAAGCACTTCAACAATGTTGCGGGCAAGATTTTCCTGCTCTACAGCCTTCTTGTAATCACCCTTATCAAAGGAATCAAGCTGGAAGCACTCTACAGGCTCTGCATCCCATACACGGAGTGTATTTACGATTCCGTTGCCGTATCCAACGATAGGCATATCGTACGGGATCGCCATAACGGACTGATATCCTTCCTGTACAAAGTGATTTCTGCCGTCGGATCCGGTTTCTACCTTCACGAAGCCGCCAAACTTAACTTCTTTTTTATATTCTCTCCGGCGGAGCTCGAAAGGATTTCCCTCTCTAAGCCAGTCATCCGGGATTTCTATCTGATAGCCGTTACGGATCTGCTGTTTGAACATACCGTAACGATATCTGATACCGCATCCATAGGAGCTGTATCCAAGTGTTGCCAACGAATCAAGAAAACATGCTGCCAGACGTCCGAGGCCACCGTTTCCGAGTGCTGCATCCGGCTCCTGGT
>CAMVTN010000023.1 GCA_947170415.1 uncultured Lachnospiraceae bacterium
CAACGACAAATATGGCACTGACCGGTCTGTCACCATTTAACTTCTTTATCTGCTCGGATATCTCATGGGTCATTATTTTGATCACAGGTTCCATGATCCTCTGCACTTCCGCAGGATCAATTTTTTGATCAATACCCATGATATCCTTATATTTGATGCCGGCTTTCTGCTTCGCAGAGCGCTTTATCTCCTCTGCCGTCGCAAAGTCCGTAAGACATGCTTTTGCGATAGCCTCAGTGAGCTCGTCACCGGCACTGGGAATCATTCCGTAAGCAACTATCGCTTCATCTCGTGTGATACAAATATCACTCGTTCCCGCACCTACATCCACAAGCGCGATGTTCAGCATGCGATATGACTTTGGAATAGCCACTTCCATAGCTGCTATTGGCTCCAGTGTGAGATTAGCAACCTTAAGATCTGCCATCTCGACAGCCTTATAAAGACCATCCACAACTTCATCCGGAAGGAATGTCGTGATAAGATCCGCCCCGATCAGGTGTCCCTTATGGTCAGGAAGGCTGCTCATCTGATATTTATTCAGATAATAACGTTCAACAGTGTAACCTACACAGAAAAAATGAATCCGCAGGTCATTGTCACGTACAAATTCCTCATACGCTTTCTGTGCGCCCTGCATTTCAAGCGCGTAGACCTGCTCTTCCGTAATATCCTGATCTTCACCAAGATCCTGCTCTACATGAGTCGTGACTGTACGGAGCACACGACCTGCAGCAGCAATGCAGACCTCCGTAAGAGACTGTCCTATATCTTCTTCGAGCAGCTTCTTAACTTCACGAATTTCCGTTGCAACGCCTGCTATATCATGAATCTGTCCGTCAAGCATCACTCTTTCTGTATGCTCCATAGAGCGAAGTGCGATAACATGAAACTGCTGCGCTTTGTAATACCCAACAGTTCCAACTATAGAACGGGTTCCGATATCCAGCCCAAAAACCAACGGTTCGTTTGTTTTTTTCAAGTTCTGCATAACTCCCCTTCCCCCCCAAAAGAAATGTCATCCGAGTTCCAAGAGTTCCCTAAGCTCTCTGATACTCTGCTCCTCACTACCTGAATTGTCGATAGTATGAGCGCAGTACTTTCTAAATACCTCGTCACTCGACTGCGAAGCCATTATCGAGTCGATCTTTTCATCAGAATATCCTCTGGATGCTTTAAGTCTCTCTCTCCTGACATTCTGATCCGCATAAACATACCAAAGTTCATCGCAGATCTTGTCATACCCTTCTTCTATGAGGAGAGCAGCCTCCAGAAAATACCAATTATAAACACCTGTATTTTTTTCTTTTTCTATATCATTCAGCACATATTCTTTTACTGCAGGGTGGATAAGATCATTCACCTTAGAAAGAATATCTTTATCCGAAAAGATCCTCGCTGCCATCTTCTTTCTGTCGATAGCACCGTCAGATGCCAGTACGTCACGTGAAAGAATCTCGATCAAAGGTTCATAGCAGCTCCCACCAATCTCGCAGAGCTTATGTGCTGTCTCATCTGTTCTGACAACCTTCATTGACGGATCTTTTTCAAGAAACGACAAAATAGTGGATTTACCGGCTCCAACACCGCCTGTTATTCCTATTACTCTCATCAATGTGCCTCAAACCAGTTTTTTCCGCACTTTACATCGATCACAAGCGGCACTGCCAGTTCTGCCGCGCCCATCATCTCACGCTTCAGGATTTCCTGCACTTTTTCTTCCTCACCGATCTTTGTCTCGATAAGAAGTTCATCGTGCACCTGTAGGATCAATTTAGACTCCAGCTTTTCATCCTTAAGTGCCTTAGCCACACGTACCATCGCGATCTTTATTATATCTGCCGCTGTTCCCTGTATCGGAGCATTCATAGCAACTCTTTCGCCAAAAGACCTCTGCATAAAGTTAGAGCTCTTTAATTCCGGCATAGGTCTTCTGCGACGGAAGAACGTCTCAGCATATCCTTTTTCCTTTGCCGAAGATACCAGACCATCCAGATAATTCTTAACACCGGGATAGGTCTCAAAATAACGGTCGATATACTCTTTCGCTTCTTTTCTGGAAATCGAAAGTCCCTGTGACAGGCCAAAGGAGCTGATTCCATATACGATACCGAAATTTACAGCCTTTGCATTACGTCGGATCTCCGGTGTCACCTCAGCTAACGGCAGATGAAATACCTGCGAAGCAGTGATAGCATGGATATCTTCATCCTGTTTATACGCATCGATAAGCTTTTCATCGCCGGAAAGAGATGCAAGGATCCTAAGCTCGATCTGAGAATAGTCAGCATCTATAAAAGTAAAGCCGTCTCTCGGGATAAATACTTTTCTAAACTCACGTCCAAGCTCTGTACGCACCGGTATATTCTGCAGGTTCGGATCAGCCGAACTGATACGGCCGGTGGCAGTGATGGTCTGATTAAAAGTAGAATGGATCCTGTCCTCATCCTCTATATAAACCGCAAGACCATCTGCATAAGTCGCCTTTAATTTAGAAAGCTGCCTGTAATCCAGCACTTTCTGAACAAACGGAACTTCAGGCGCAAGTTTCTCAAGCACTGCCGCTGATGTAGAATATCCGGTCTTTGTCTTTTTTCCGCCCGGAAGCTGCATCTTTCCAAAAAGGATCTCTCCAAGCTGCTTTGGAGAATTAACATTAAACTCTTCTCCAGCGCCTTCATAAATTTCCTTTTCAAGGAGCTGCATCTTTTCACCGAGCTCTGCACTGAATCTCCTGAGTTCATCAGGCATTACACGGATACCACTGCACTCCATTTTAGATAACACGTGTGTGAGTGGCAGTTCCACTTCTTTCAAAAGCGCTGTCATACCCTGCTTCTCGATTTCTTCTGAGAAACCGGGTCCCTTTTCAAAAGCTTCCATCGCGCCGCTCTTTGCGTCGATAGGCGTGCCATAATCATTACGAAGCGGATCCAGGAGATAATCTGCAACCTCAAGGTCGATAATATTATCGGACATAGGCAGTTCTGCAACTTTCAGCAAGTTCTTCAGATCCGTAACATAGATAGTTCCGACAGACTTCTCAGCAAGCGAGATCAGATGAGCTTTTAAGTACATCGGAGAAACAAATCCATTCCTCGGGATATACCACGCATGATCCTCTGTAACTATAGCCACACCAAGGATCACTGCTTTAGCTGCATCTCCGTGCATAAGTGCCGCATGCGCTTCTGCGATCTTCTTTTCATCATCAGCTTTTTTATTTTTTGATGAATCCAGACTGTCTGCCTGTTCTTCTGACTCAAAATCAACAGCAAGTCCGACTACCTTTGCCTTACATGCATCATTAAAGCACTGCTCTACTTCTCCGAGATCAAGTACTTCCTCGAATCTATTGATGCGCTTGTCCTCAGCATTTTCCGCAACTTCTCCAAATTTCTTAAGCAGCGACTTTAATTCCAGTGAACGGATAAGCTCATATGCCTCTCCTGTAAAGAGGTCATGCATCTCAGAATCAGCCTCAGAAAGATCAATATCTGCCTTGATATTGATAGTCGCAAGAGTCCTGCTGAGCTCAGCCTTATCAAAATTTTGCTCAAGCGATTCCCTGATGCTCTTTTTTGTTACTTCAGGAATATGCTCTTTCAAAACATCGATATTACCGTATTTCTTCAAAAGCTCTGTTGCTGTCTTCGGACCGATTTTAGGAACACCCGGTATATTATCGGATGAATCACCCATAAGAGCCTTTAACTCGATGATTCCTTTTGGCGGAACTTCGAATTCTCTAAATACATCGTCAGGATAATACTCTGTAACTGTCGTCTGTCCCTTTGACGTACGGGGAAGGAGCACCTTTATATGATCTGTAACCAGCTGCAGAAGATCTCTGTCTCCTGAAAGGATGGTTACCTCATATCCCTTTTCCTCGTATTTATTTGATATAGTACCTAAAATATCATCTGCTTCAAGTCCGGCTTTTGACATCACAGGGACACCCATTGCTCCGAGAACTTTTTTCATAAGAGGTACCTGAGTACGAAGTTCCTCCGGCATGGGTTTACGTGTTCCCTTATATTCTGCATATATTTCATGTCTGAAGGTCGGTGCACTCTCATCAAATGCAACCGCGAAGTGATCCGGTTTCTCATCCTCAAGAACCTTCAGCATTATATTTACAAAGCCATATACTGCGCCTGTATGTGTTCCGTCCGAACTGGTCAGATCCGGCACACCGTAAAAGGCACGATTAAGCATACTATGACCATCTATCAATAATAACTTTTTACTCATTTAGTGCTCCATTAGAAATAAAATCAGATTAACTAAAAGCAGAAAGCAGGCAGCGCCCTCCACGAGAAAAATGACCGCTTTCAGGCGCTCTGCAAATAGGATTCTCTGTCTTGAATGCCAGATCCTGTCATCCAGTTCCTTCTTTAGATCGAGAGTTTCTCCGCTTTCCAGTCTTTTGAGTCCCTCCATGAGAAGGTAACGGATTTCCAGTTCGTCTCCACATTCACTGCAGGTAGAGATATGATTCAGAAGAAGTTCCGTCTCCTCGATATTTAATTTATTTTCCAGATAAGGCTGCAGAAGATCCTCTACATCCTTACAAGACGCCCTGTTCTCCATTATCGGCAGATACTCTCCCCAGTCCTTTTGTTTTGTAACAATAATAGCACATGCACACTGATTTTAAAAGGCAGAGTACGCTCAGCACGGCTTTCGTACTCAAAAAAATGCACATATTTATAGTGCCTGCCATTTCTGTGCTATATCAACAACGATCTTTTCTGCATTCCATCCATCTTCCGACACTGTGATATCTGCATATTTCTCATAAAGAGGTACGCGTTCTTCGTAGAGATCATGGAGTGTCTGACCTTCTTTCAATACTACTCCGCGTCCTTTTATATCGCTCAAACGACTGTCCAGTTCCTCAAAAGGTACTTCCAGATATACTACTGTTCCTATTTCCTTAAAGTGCTCCATTTCCTCTTTACCGTATACAGCACTTCCACCGGTAGCGATAACAGTATTTTCTGCGTTTATTCCGGAATTGATACGGTTTTCTATGTCTATAAATCCCTGAACACCCTCTTCCTCAATGATGTCTGCAAGACGTTTTCCGGTCTGTTTCTGGATTACGATGTCTGCATCTATAAAATCCATTCCAAGGACCTTAGCAAGAATAACACCTGCTGTGCTTTTTCCGGACGCAGGCATTCCAATAAGTACGATGTTTGATTTTTTCATAATGGCTCCTCTGTGTCTTTTCAAAACGTTTGGGTTTAATAATACAACAAACAGGAAAACGAATAAACCTTAAATTATTAATGTATGTTATAATCGTGAACGTCGTCTGATAAATCAAGTCTACAGGTAATAGAAATGAACATCAAAACACAGAAAATAACATTTGGAGCTATGATCGTTGCGATATTCGCTGTGATCTTACTCTTAAACCGCCAGACAGGTGATATGTTTGAATCGCTCTTTTTCTTTTTATTTCCGATCCCGATGGTCGCATATTCTGCAAAATACGGACTCAAGAGCAGCTTTGCGGTTTTCATATGCACAATAATGTGCACCATGCTTTTTGGAACGATCACCACTGCGTTCTATGCGATAACTCAGACACTTGTCGGTCTTGTTTACGGTACATGCCTTTATCATAAAAAAGATCCTGCAAAAACGATCCTTCTTATAATGTTTCTCTGCGGAATATTCAGCATCGCAAGTCTATGGGTAACATTTGTAATTTCCGGAATACCTATCAGCCAGTCTGTTGCAGAGACGAAGCTCATTATGAATACTTACATGGATAACATGATGAATCAGGCAAAAGCATCAGGGAACTATGACGATGCTACTCTGGAACGGCTTACAGAGTCATTTTCAAGACTGACATCTGACACCATGCTCACTCGCATCGTCTTTATATCCACTGCCGCCACAGGCATCCTTCAGGGTATTGTTATCTATATGCTGAGTTCTGTAATCCTTAGACGGCTCCGTTTTCCGGTTCCTAAGGCTCAGCCCCTGCAAAACTTCTATCCGCCCGAATGGACAGGTATTGTCGCTCTTGCTGCCACATACATGATGCAGTTAACAGTGATAAAGCCTCTTACAAACGAAGTATTGAACGGCACTATCGAGACTGTCGGAATGTGCTGTTCCATGTATCTATTAGTATTTGGTGTTATGGCCATATCCATGTTTTTACGGAGAAAGGCGCACATGTCCAAAGGTGCTGCAATGATACTTACCGTCCTTCTCATATTTGTATTATACGGCCTGCTTCCATTTGCAGGATGCGCATATATTTCTCTTGGTTTTCATAGATGGCTTGACAATAACAATAACGGCAGTTCTTCTTTTATGCATGATCAATGATCAGAATTTCCAACACAATTATTGTTAAATATAAAAATGCGCTCACCGATGTTTTACGATCATCGGTGAACGCCTTTTTTCTTAATCTTCTTATATTTTCAGATCTCAGATCCGCCTACACGTTCAATGTGCATGGCAAGGTATCCGATCTCTGCCTCCTGATATGATTTATGAAAACTCACGGACATTTCATCACATATACTCTGCGCGATAGCGAATGTCTCAGGAAACTTTACTCTCATATAATCATTGATATCCAGCTTGATCTTCTCTCCGGTAGTCATGCGGATAAGCATATAACGGATGTGATTCATCAATCTGTTATAACCAAGTGAAGTCGTTTCCAGATTAACATTTGCGCGTTTCCTGATAGCTGCGATACATTCGTTTACCGCATGTGCGATCTGCATAGCCTGCGAAACGCTCTCGTCCTCTATCGCAGAATGTACATGGAGTGCTAAATAGCCGACCTCATCATCGGTAATATCGATCTCAAAGGTCTCCTTAACCACTTTTCTTGCCACCTCTGCAGTCTTATATTCCGCATGGAAAAGAACCTTTATATCATCCGTCATCGGATTTCGGATCTTTTCTTCCTTCTTCATGCGATCCACTGCAAACTGCAAATGATCAGCAAGAGAAAAAAGAATCTTTCGGTCTACCTTTCCGAAATTCTTCTCTGCTTCTTTCAGAATCACGTCTGCAATTTCGAGACAGGCGGGGTTGACCTGCTTTACAATGGCTTCTGCCTCACCTCGCTCGGTAGTGCTCTGAAGGGAATAGACAGAACTCTCCGCATCTGCTTCGATACGCTCAGCGATCTTTCGTCCAAATCCTATTCCTTTCCCCATTATTAAATACTCTTTTGCATCCTCATCAACTGTAATCACTGCATTGTGATTAAGCACTTTTGTGATCCTGTACATCAACTTTTCCTCATATTCTCCAGTATACCCATAAATGGCTACATCGTGCGTCAAGGGCAAACAGGGCACCAAGTGCCTTGTTTGCCCTTGAGCAATAACCACATAATAGCAAGTCGAGAAAAGTTACGCAAGATTATTCATAGAAATCCACTGCGAAAAGTTCCTCTCCTGCCTTGATCTCTCCGGACTTCAGGAGGCGAACATCCTGCTTGTCCTCATCAAGCTCTGTAGCAAGGACCGGTGATACGATGGACGGAGCATTGTTCTTTAAGAACTCAAGATCAAGCTTAAGGAGCGGATCGCCCTTCTTCACCTTCTGTCCGTTCTCAACGAGTGCCTCAAATCCCTGACCGTTGAGCTTAACTGTATCGATACCGATGTGGATGAGCATATCAACACCGGAATCTGTTACGAAACCAACTGCGTGCTTTGTATCAAATACGTAAGCAACCTCTCCGTCTTCCGGAGCACGTACGATATTGTCAACCGGTGTAACTGCAGCACCGAGACCCATCATACCCTCAGCAAAAGCCTCATCAGGTGTTGTGGAAAGATCTGCAGCAACTCCTGTTACAGGGCTGGAAATAACAACTGTCTTTACAAGCTTCTTCTCAGCCTTTGCAGACTCAGAAGACTTTTCTGCTGTCTCTTCTGCAGCAGCATTTCCCTCAAAGTATGTTGAAGGAACCTTCTCAAGATAATCCTCAAGGTTTGACTTGATAACTGTTACGTGAGGTCCATAGATAACCTGTACACCATTACCCTTATGGATAACGCCTGAAGCACCTGTAGCCTTCAGCATAGCATCGTTTACACGTGTAGAATCATTAACTGTGATACGAAGTCTTGTTGCGCAGCAGTCAACATCAGAGATGTTTGCCTTACCGCCAAGTCCGTTCATGATAGCTTCACTTACAGCATCATCAGCTGAAACTTCGCCTGCAGCATTGCCTGCCTGTCTTGCTCTATAATCAGCCTTTGTGAAGAGCTTTGTCTCCTCGTCATCATCCTCACGACCAGGTGTCTTGAGGTCAAGCTTCTTGATAAGGAAGCTGAAGATGAAGTAGTAAAGTAAGAAGTAAATAATACCAACCGGGATGATGAGCATCCAGCTTGTCTTTGCATTGCCCTGAAGGATACCGAACAGGAACAGATCGATGAAACCGCCGGAGAATGTAAGACCTACAGCGATATTCAGCATATGAGCGATCATGTAAGCTGCACCTGCAAGGATAACCTGTACAGCGAAAAGGATCGGAGCTACGAACAGGAATGAGAACTCGATAGGCTCTGTGATACCTGTAAACATAGAAGCAAGTGCTGCAGAAAGAAGAAGTCCGCCTGCTGCCTTTCTCTTTTCAGGTCTTGCTGTACGATACATAGCAAGAGCACCACCCGGAAGACCGAAGATCATGAAAATGAACTCACCGGAGAAGTATCTTGTAGCATCAGCACTGAAGTGTGTGATGTTAGCAGAATCAGCAAGCTGTGCAAAGAAGATGTTCTGACCACCTTCTACCATCTGACCTGCAACCTCTGCTGTTCCACCAACAGCTGTCTGCCAGAAAGGCATGTAGAATACGTGGTGAAGACCGAACGGGATCAGGGATCTCTTAACGATACCGAAGATCAGTGTTCCGAAATATCCTGAACCTGTTACAAGTCCGCCGAGTGCGTAAATACCATTCTGAACGCTGGGCCATACGAAGAACATCAGGATACCAACAAATGTGTAAACAAGTGTGGAGATGATCGGTACGAATCTGGAACCGCCGAAGAATGAGATAGCAGCCGGAAGCTGGATCTTATAGAAGCGGTTGTGCAGAGCGGAAACACCAAGACCAACGATGATACCGCCGAATACACCCATCTGAAGTGATGTGATACCGCAAACGCCTGTAACTGTTCCTGAAAGAACGCCATCAGCAACAGAGCCGTCTGCATTGATCATTCCGGAGATGGAAAGCATTGTGTTGATAGATGCGTGCATAACGAAGTATGCGATGAGAGCTGCAAGAGCTGCAACTTCCTTTTCCTTCTTCGCCATACCGATAGCACATCCTACAGCGAAGATGAGCGGCAGGTTGCCGAAGATGGTATCACTTACGTGGCTGAAGATCAGCATAAGAGAACGCATAGCTGTTCCCTGGCCGAAAATAGCCTCAAGGTGATAAGTTGCGATGGTTGTGTCATTTGTGAATGAGCTGCCAAGTCCGAGCAGAAGACCCGCTACCGGCAGTATTGCGATAGGAAGCATGAAGCTTCTTCCTACTCGCTGAAGTACGGCAAAAATTTTGTCCTTCATTAGAGTTACCTCCCTTTCGTGGATAATATCGGGAGTTTACATCTTTTTAGCAAGCTTAATATTAAACAAAAATAAAAAGCAGGCATTAACGATATAAACTTATCCCATTGGTTAAGTGTTATATCAGTTAATGCCTGCTTAGAGTTACATACTGACGGATTATAAATTAACATGTCATCCGACCTGTGTCAACACTTTTTTTCAAAATTTCTTAAACGTTTTCGTACAGATAAATTAAGGATTCCCAAAATTGTCGTAAATTGCGACAATTTCGGAAATTTTACGATCCTTAAACTCAGATGTTATCCAACGCCTGCTTTAGATCATCGATAATATCCTCGACATTTTCGATACCTACAGAGAGTCTTACCATATCCGGTCTTACTCCGCCTGCCATCAGTTCCTCATCTGTCATCTGACGATGTGTTGAGGATGCAGGATGAAGCACGCAGGTATGTGCATCTGCTACGTGCGTAGCGATGATAGCGAGTTTCAGATGCTTCATAAACTCTTCTGCTGCGCTTCTGCCGCCCTTTACACCAAATGAAATAACACCACAGGTTCCGTTAGGCATATACTTCTGAGCACGCTCGTAGTATTTATCACCCTTAAGACCCGGATAAGTAACGTATTCCACTCTCGGATCTGCATCCAGGAACTCTGCTACCTTCTGGGCATTTTCACAATGACGCTGCATTCTTACAGCAAGTGACTCCAGACCAAGGTTTAACAGATAACAGTTCATAGGAGACGGGATAGATCCAAGATCTCTCATTAACTGTGCGGTTGCCTTTGTAATGTAGGCTCCCTCTTTTCCGAATTTTTCCGCATAGGTGATTCCATGATAAGAATCATCCGGTGTACAGAGTCCCGGGAACTTATCCGCATTCGCCATCCAGTCAAATTTACCGGAATCGATGATCGCACCACCTACAGTTGCATCATGACCGTCCATATATTTTGTTGTTGAATGTGTAACGATATCTGCTCCCCATTCAAACGGTCTGCAGTTTATCGGTGTTGCAAATGTATTATCAACGATCAGCGGTACTCCGTGTGCATGAGCTGCATTTGCAAAACGCTCGATATCGAATACGATAAGTGCCGGATTTGCAATGGTCTCACCGAATACTGCCTTAGTATTTGGCTTGAAAGCTGCTTCCAGCTCGTCATCACTGCAATCAGGATCTACGAATGTGAAATCTACTCCCATTCTTCTCATGGTTACGTTAAAGAGATTGAAGGTGCCACCATATATTGAAGTGGATACCACTACATGGTCTCCTGCTCCTGCGAGGTTAAATACTGCATAGAAATTTGCAGCCTGTCCGGATGAAGTAAGCATTCCGGCCGCACCGCCCTCAAGAGCTGTGATCTTTTTTGCAACATAATCATTTGTAGGATTCTGAAGTCTTGTGTAGAAATATCCTTCTGCCTCAAGATCAAACAGCTTTCCCATGTCTGCACTTGTGTCGTATTTGAAGGTTGTGCTCTGAACGATCGGGATCATTCGGGGCTCTCCGTTTTTAGGCGTATATCCTGCTTCGATACATTTTGTTTCTGGTCTCATTTTTTCCTCCAGCGATTATACTTACTCGTGTTTTACGGGTTCAAAATAAAAAATCCTCTTCGTGCAAGCACGATCGGATTTTTTGCTTTGAACCCTGTCATCAACACATCATACCACTTTAACGCGTTAATTTTCCACATTTCCCGTAGGAAATTACGAAAATTTTTCTGATTTATAATAAATCCATCTAAATTCCCGAATAGTTAAAAGGAGACCGCCACCCCACGGATGACGATCCCCTTTCGTATTTTACAGTTTATTTTGTCTTTTTGAAGTCGTTGATGAATGCTTCTGCGTCTTCTTCACTCATGCCTTTATTTGATACCAGCTGTTCTCTATACCAATCATAAGCCGGTTCAGAGGATTTAATGAAGGACTCTGTATCCATCTCATCTCTGTCAGTAACTTCAAGAACTCCGCTTTCTTTCCACTTATTAATAAGATCATCAACCTTTGCTCTGTTAAGAGTCTTCTGATATTCAGCGGCTTTCTTTGCATTTTCGTCTATAACAGCTTTCTGCTCGTCAGTAAACTTATCATAAGCTTTCTGATTTATGCAGAGGAAGATGCAGTCATAGTATGCGTTCCATGCTGAGAGATACTTCTGTACGTCCTGAACGGATGCTGAGTCGATGGATGTTTCAGGATTTTCCTGACCATCCATTGTGCCCTGCTGGAGCGCTGTATAGGTTTCTGCCCAGTTCATAGCTGACGCATCACATCCCCAAAGGCTGTAAACCTGCGCGCAGAGATCATTGGAACAGATCCTCATCTTTATGTCTTTAAGGTCTGACACGGACTTTATGGAATGCTTGGAATTTGTGATCTGACGGAAGCCGTTATCTCCGATTCCTTCACATACAAGACCGTATTCTGCAAGGACATTCTTTAAGTCCTCTCCACCCTTACCGTTCATAACAGCATCAATATCATCATAGTTTTCAAACTGGAACGGCATAGACACTACGTTAAAGCGCGGATCAAAGTTTGCATAGATAAGATTTGAATGGAATGATACCTGCAATGTATCACCATCGATCAGAGCCTGGATACCTGCGACCTGATCTCCGTTTGTAAGCTGTTCTCCGGGGTAAACGTCTATCTTTACCTTACCGCCTGTAGACTGCTGCATAAGAGCATTGAAATAATATCCTGCCTGTGCCCATGTACTTCCTTCACCTGTTGAGCAGTCAAAATTCCATGTAGTCTCGGGCCACTCATCATTTCCCTTATATACAGCAGCATTGAGCATTGCATCATACTCAGATGAATCATCGTAATTATGATAAGTAAGTCCGCCCTCAGATAACATCTGTGCAGCTTCGCCTTTATATTCTTCGGCTTTTACAAATACAAGACTTGTCTTGGGAATGTATGTAACAACCATAAGCACTGCAAGGCAGGCTGCGATCATCGGCATAACTGCCCTTGAGATCATAGGAAGTGTCACACGGATGAACTGCTTTACCTCTCCCACTGCCTTCTTTGAAGTGTCTTCGATCTTAAGTCCCATTGCCACAAACAGATTTACACCAACAGGAGGTGTAACCTGACCGATAGCGAGGTTTACTGTGGCTACGATTCCAAATGCCACGAGATTGTAGCCGAGACTCTGCGCAACCGGAGCCATAATGGGGATAAAAATGTACATCGCGGAATTCGCATCGATAAAGAAACCTGCTATAAGGAGTATTACATTGATCACCAGCAGGAATACGATCTTATTTGCACCGATCGTAGTGAGCAGTGCCTGAGCTGCTTCCGATATACCAAAAAGCGTACAGCAGTAAGAAAACAGTGATGCTGAAGCAACGATCAGCATGATGCCGCCTGAAGTCTTTGCTGAATCCACAAATATTTCAAAGAGATCCTTAAGTGTAATATCACGATAGATAAATACTGCTACGATTATACCGTAAACAACTGAAACTGCAGCCGCCTCGGTAGGTGTAAAGATCGCTCCGTAGATACCGCCAAGGATGATGACCGGCATGAGAAGTCCCCAGATGGCATCTTTGAAACTTGCCCACAGTTCCTTTCCACTTCTCTTTTCGTGTGCAGGTTCAATACCCTTGCGTCTTGCCTCGATATAAACTACCAGGCAAAGCGCTGCTCCCATGAGTACTCCGGGGATAATACCTGCCATGAAAAGGTCGCCAACGCTCTGACCAACGATGGACGCGTATACTACAAATGCTATAGACGGCGGGATAACGATCGCAATGGAGCTGGATGCTGCCATAAGTGCCTCTGCAAATGCAGGTGAGAAACCTGATGCTATCATAGCAGGGATCAGAACTGCGCCGAGAGCTGCTACTGTCGCCGGACCGGAACCGGATATCGCTCCAAAGAAGCAGGAAACGATAACACATACTATCGCCATGCCGCCTCTGGTATGACCTACAAGATCATCAATAAAGCGAACAAGTCTGCCCGAGATACCTGCTTTTGCCATGATATTTCCGGAAAGAACAAAGAACGGGATCGCAAGAAGCAGAAACTTTGCGATACCTGTATAGGTATTTGTCGCGATCATTGATAACGTAAGTGATGAAAACTGCGGATCAAATGTCGACGCATAAAGGATTGCAAGAGCGCTGCTGGCTCCGAGACAGATAGCGATCGGCACACCGATAGCCAGCATTACAAAAAATGAGATAAAAAGGATTGCTGTTATCATGCGATCTCAACCTCCTCTTTTTCTTCATCTTTTACTTCAGTTTCAGCTACTCTATGTTCTGCCTGAAACGTAACGCAATTCTCTACAAAATGCAGTGCAAGCGATACACCACCTATCACTATAAAGAACCAGAATACAGACTTTGCTATATGAAGGATCGGGCTATAGGTTCCGTCGATCATCATTCTGTGCGTTCCCTCATATACAAGCACCAGGCTGTATATTACACAAACGATAGTCTGAAGAATGTTCAGAACCTTCTTTCCCTTAACTCCGAGCATATCCTGCAGGATACTTAGCTGTACAAGCTCTCCTTTTCTCGCAGCTACACCTGCTGCCAGCATAGAGATCAGAACAAATACCGCAACGGTAATCTCCTCTGTAAATCCCCACGAATGCTGGAAAATCTTTCTGGCGATCACGTTTCCGAATGTCAAAACAAGCACCAACACCATTGCCAGTGCAAGGACGACGTTCTCTACCTGTACTACTACATGCATGATCTTTTTGTACGTCTTCATATTTCCCTCCCTTAGTTAATATGATGTCAGGATCGAAAAGCCGTAAAAAATCTGATTGTGCTCGTGCCCTGACATTTGTATAGATTTTACCACGTTAAAGCAGAAAAGGTAGGGATTATTTTAACCTAATCAGATTAATATCGATCAAGTTGTATTTAAATGCTTGTGTTTATTGACAAATATTAACATAAAAATGCGCAGAGATTTTATCATCCCTGCGCATTCGATCCGGTTTGCTTTTACTATTATTTTTTTCTCTCAGATATAAACCTTTGTGTACAAATATGTGCCACTATTTCCAAAAACTGCTGAACATGCGCTGCATCTCCAAGTTCATGATTTTCTACACATATATATCCAATGATACCTTCCCGATCGTACATCGGTGCTGCAATGAATCTCTCTACTCCGTTCCTATGAAGATCATCGTAAAAATCAGAATGAACCTTTCTCATAGTACTTATGGAATCAACACGAATACTGGGTACTTTTTCCAATTCTTCTACCCAGTTTTTTATATCCTCATAGGTCCTGTCTACAATTTCATCTTTTCTGGACTTACTTTCTCCTACACAGTATTCATAAGATTCCGAGTAAGTGACTCTGTCTGTCTCGATAACATAGAAACGCGTTGCAGACACCACTTCCGACACTTTTCTCAGCATCTTATCCATCGCACTACGGAAATCAGGCTCGATGTTCATTAACTCCGCGATCTCTTTTACCTTGGAGAACATCATATTATGCATATTTTCCTGCACATTATCATTATTGTCCCTAATGACAAATACAGTTACACAGCATCCGCTTTCCGATAGAGGAGCACAGTAGAAATCAACCCAGTTTTTTACTACTCCTGCATAAGCATGTCCGCTTATGTACTCACCTCTCGATACTCTGTAACAGGTATCGAGCCATCCGTAGTTTGTATTAGGATAATTCTCGTTATTTCCCTTTCCTAACAGATCTTCACGACGTCCATTTACAAGCTCACAGAACTTGTCATTAACATAGACATACATGATATCAATAACTTTTTCATTCTTTTCATCCATTATCGGACGGGTAATGATGTATGGCAGAGGCATGTCCTTATATGGATCAGGAATGACATCCATACCAGACATTGCTATATCTGAAAAAGCACCTCTTACATCTGCATCAAGTCTGGTCCGTGCTAATGCAGCAACCGCAAAGATATCCTGTCCTTCAGATCCTCTAGCCAAGCCGGCTTTAACTCTTAATCTGCAGTCACGCCCATCGACATCTCGTATTTTTTTAAGTTTTTCAACACACTTTTTTACTTTTCCGTAAATCTCTTCCTCGCTGACATTCCGGCGCATAACAGTAAACTCACCGCCGTTTAATCTAGCCATGTTTGCAGTCGATACAAATGAGCATCTTAATACTTCCGCTGCTTTTTTTATGAGCTCGCGTCCTATTTCAATGCCAAAGTCCTCACGTATTTCTTCATAATTATCTATTGAAATGATCACATAGAAATAGTCTTCACCGTTTGTCCTGTAATTATCATCAAGATATGCCGCAGCTTCCTGAAGTCCGCGTGGATTCATAAGACCGGACATCGTATCAATGACACGCTCTTTATCCATATTTTCAGCCTTAGGGAAATCAATATCTATATCAAAGAAATATCCCATGAGGCCCACGATCTCTCCACCATCATAAATAGGGAACTTTGTCGCAGCTATATCATGTATGATCCCATCGACTACATTTTGTCCCGGAGAATTCAGGATGATCTCACCCTTATGAAGAACCCTGTATTCATCATTCATATAAGGATTATCATCAACGTGCCAGCCAACCTCTTCATCTGTTTTCCCAAGCACAACATCTGCCGAAGGGAAATCATAATAATCAAGAAACGCCTTGCTGACTCCCTTAAATCTCCTGTCTTTATCCTTCCAAAAGACCTTCATACCGGAATTTTTGACAAAATTCCCCCATAATTCATCCATAGTGCCGCCGGTAGAGCTGATACCGTAATAGTCCTGCAGAAAACCGACCATTTCCTTCTTATCTTCATAATCCTCGATCCCTGAGGGCTTAACACACAGAATATACTCTTTACTGTCGAAGCCATAAGGTGCCAGTACTGTAATTTCCAGCCAACAATAACTGCCATCGTCCTGTCTGATCCTGAACATATCAGAGAATGAGCCTCGTTCCGTGAACTGCAGTCTTTCAAGGATATGCTCTTTCGTCGTAAATTCATTCCAACGAACAAGGTCTTCTTTATGTATCCGTCTATCGAACCCCGAAATAAATTCTTTGAAATTAAGGATTTCCTCACCGATCTTCTTTGACAAAACATTACTGGATATAACTTTGCAGCTATTTTTATCAATGTTCAGCACATAAATACTTCCATAAATATCCGCAACATTTTTTCGTACAGAGTCGATCAATTCCGCCTTTTTCTTTTGTTCATCGTAGAAAGTCTTATCTATCTCACAGATCAGCATGTGCATGTCTCTGGAAACAGAGGCCACCTTAAACGAGAAATTATAGTAATGCTCTCTCCTCTTCAGAGACATATAAGTCAATTCATTCGTGGAAATGGCTCTTTCAGCAAGTCTCCGGAATTTTTCTCCGAGAATATGAACAGACGAATTAAAGATATCTTCAATACTATCCTGTTCCAAAAGACCCATTTGCTTAAATATTTGCCTAAATTCATTATTAGTGAAGACAATATTAAATCGCCTGTCACTAAAAGAAACAAGCGCAAGAGGCCAGCCTGTTACAACATCTATCTCTCCGATCTTTTGATAAAAAGCTGCCTCCTCACGGCTTTCCAGCTCTATATTCTTTTCTCGTAAATTCTTTTCCTGCTCCGACGGAAGCATGGGCTTTCCATAGTAGTAGCCCTGTATGCGTTCACACCCTATTTCCCGCAAAAAATCAAGCTGTTCCTTCGTTTCCACACCTTCTGCAAGAGTATGGATACCAAGGCTCTTTGCCATCTTAACTATGGACGTGATGATCTTACGTGCGCTTTCATTAAAATTACGCAAAAATATCATGTCTATCTTCAACTCATCAAAAGTAAACTCCTTTAATGAGTTAAGTGAAGAATATCCGCTTCCGAAATCATCCATCCAGACTTCGATTCCCGCATCATGAAATCTGTCTATAGCTTTTTTCATGATATCCGAATTTAAGACAACAGATGATTCTGTTATTTCCACGCAGAAAAGACTGCGCCTCAGGCCATTGCTGTCAGCCGCAGATGACACGACAACAACCGGATCGCAATAATCAAAATCAGACCTTGAAATATTCACTGACACCGGGACTATTCTTTCCCCTGCCATCAAACGTTTCTTTTGTATTTCAGCAACACGATTTATAACGTATATATCAACCTTATAGGACAGTCCCTTATCCTCTAATAAAGGAATAAAGAGTCCCGGTGAGATCATTCCGTATTTCGGATCTATCCAGCGTACAAGAGCTTCCAGCGAACACAGTTTTCCTGACATGGAACGGACAACCGGCTGGAAGTATACTCTAATCCATTTTTCTGCGATCGCTTGATCCAGGTGACTCAGGATATGCTCTTGCATGATGTAATCAGAGGACATTTTTTTGCTGTACCAGGCATATCCGGATTCATATACTCCACGTCTGGAATCACAGGCGATACCTGCTCTGTTGCACTGCAGATCTATAGAAACATCCGGGTCATACGGATATATTCCTATCCTTATCTGGAGCGTTTTTCCTCCATTGGCACCACGCAGATCAACTATAAATCCCTTTAATACTTCCTCTATGTTTTCAGCATCCGCATAGGCACAGTAATGATCTTCTCCAAAGCGCGCGCAGCACTCCAGTCCAAACCATTTCTTTAACAGATCTGCCACAGCTATAAGCAGGCGGTCTCCCTCCTCATGACCGTACTTACTGTTAAAGCCTTTCATACCGATGAGATTCATAGATAAAGTCACCGGCTGTTTGCCTTCTTGATACATCTTCTTCTCACCAATTCCGGCGAGCTCCAGGAAATACCACATATTAGGAAGTGTAGTCAATGTATCATACTTGACCTGAGCTATAGAAATGAACACACAAAATAGAGGACCTTCTTCCGGATCCACATAGAATCTTCCCAAATCCTCAACATAACGGCTGTAACCCGTACGAGTAATGACCCTGTAATAGATTTTTTCGCTATTTTCCTGCTCTAGATGATTCTGCCGGACAATACTGTTTTTCACAGCTGCCTTATCATCAGGATAAATGATCCCACTGAATCTGCCGCCGGTAAACTCCATGAATTCCGAAAATGATCCGCACTCAAATATCTCCAGCATGGCTTTATTTGCATAAAGGATCTCTTCACTGTCATCTGCCCTGTATATAATGAACCCACCAGGCATAGCAGCGAATCCGTTCATGATATATGACTGGCTAAATTCAGTGTTTGTGGTGTCTGCTTCACTCATTTGATAACCCCTCATCGATCAAATATGAGTATATACGGAAATCCATTTCTACAATTATTTATCGGCATTTTTTTGAATCTCCGTAACGCGTACACACACAAAAAAAGACGGTTTTCACATACGTGAAAACCGCATAAATTCAGCATTTATTAATTAAACCTAGTTAACCTCGACATTGTTTCCATCCTGATCCACCACATATCCGTGGCCGGATCCGTCAAGATCTTTTACAAAGAGAGCTGCCTCATGCACCTGTTCTCCGTTTTCGATAAGAGAAACCTTTCCCTCTTTCCCTCTTTCCGCATCATCTTCACCGAAATTTGCCAACGCGTCGCATATCTTATTATAGGGATTTTTCCATTTTCCCTGTTCGTCCGGCACGTCTCCGTGGGCAATGGAAACATATTTTCCCCTGCCGTTCGCATGCATTTCATAATCCCGCGGGATACATTCCAATGCATGAGATTTTCCGAGTTCGTAGATTTCCTTTACCTGCTCTATGTTTTCCGGCGTTTTCCCTGTGGAATTCTTCCACCCCTTTGCTTCCCACTTTTGATATCTTGGCTCATCAGGGAAGTTATGGGCAAAACCGCTGTAAACATAGACACTGTCTGTCATAAAGTAAACTTTTGCGCCATCAGGTACTTTTTTTAACCCTTCTATTGCCCCCTGAAGTTCCATCTGGTTATTTGTAGCGCCTATTGCCGAGCCATAACCTTCAGCAACGATCTTGTGATCTTTATCGACTACCACATAACCGTATCCGCTGGTTTTTCCCTTTTTATTCTGATTTCTGCGTGCGCCGCCATCCGAGTGGACTTCATAATACTCACCGTCGTATTCCGGCTTAAAGTCCTTATGAACCACGGAAGCAGCTTTCTTTGCTGCCGCTGCAGCAACAGATGTCTTCGCATCATAAACTTCACTTGATGACTTATATCTCGAAGCATAACCGGCATCCTGTTTTTCAAATGCCTCTTTTGCTTCCTCCATAGAACCATATCCACGGAAAACAGGACCGGAAAACCCGTCAACCTGTGCTTTACACTCAGCCCAGGTCTTATAGATCCCGGGTTTTCTGCCCTTAAAAACAACATATGCTTTTTTCATTTAATTACTTTCTCCTGAGTCTCAGTCTCTCCGGATGAACAGCATATCTCTGCGCCGTTTCCTCAGTGATCTTTCCTGATTCCAGAAGCGCAAGAATGCTTTCGTCCATAGAAACCATATTTTCATCCGGACTAGAGTATATCACACCATCGAGCTGATGCACCTTACCATCACGAATCATATTTCTAACTGCAGGATTCATAGTCATGATCTCAAACGCAGGGACAACACCACCCTCTGTGGACGGAAGCAACTGCTGAGATACAACCGCATTAAGTACGGAAGAAAGCTGGACTGTTACCTGCCTCTGCTGATTAGCAGGATAAACGTCGATAATTCGGTTTATCGTATTTGCCGCGCCCATTGTATGAAGGGTAGACAATAACAGATGTCCTGTTTCTGCTGCTGTCATTGCGACTGAAATTGTCTCAAAATCACGCATTTCTCCGAGAAGGATTACCTGCGGACACTGACGGAGCGCAGCCCGGAGTCCCGTTACATAGCTGTCCGTGTCGACTCTTACTTCTCTCTGGCTCACGATACTCTTATTATGCCTGTGCAGGTACTCGATAGGATCTTCCAAAGTGATAACATGCGATTCTTTTGTTTTATTTATGTGATCTATCATGCAGGCAAGTGTCGATGATTTACCTGATCCTGCCGGTCCGGTTACGAGAACCATTCCGTTTGGCTGTTCACAGAGTTTAACAATGTTTTCCGGAATGTGATATTTCTCCGGCTCGGGAAGCTCAAATGAGATAACGCGGAGTACTGCTGAAAATGTACCTCTCTGTTTGTAACCGCTCACTCTGAATCTCGACAGACCCCTGACAGACAGTGAGAAATCATCATCTCCCCTTTTTCCAAGAATTTCTATGTCTCTCTTTGCAAGGTCATAGATTTCCTTTACAAATGCCTCTGCTTCTGCAGGTGTCAGACCTTTTTCTCCCTCTTTTATGATCACGCCATTTTTATAAAATGACACCGGGCGACCTGTCACGATAAATATATCCGACACATTTTGATCAACTGCTATTTTTAAGATGTCTGTTAACATGTTTTCTCCCCTCTATAATACACGATTTTTTAATTGTCAGTTACTGTTCACTCGCTTCCAGCTCGCTCACGTAACGGATTTTGCCAATTAAATCGCCTCCGGCGATGGGCAAAATCCAATGGCTTTTCATCTTTCTTGGTCGCAACCTCCGCAGCGTAGTGCTCCGGTTGCGTCTGAACAGAAACCATTGGAATTCATATTTGTATGTATACAAGTGCATTCGCCTGTGCGGATTACATAATTTCTGTTATACTGTGGTATGGTGTGAAAATTTTTAAATAATTAGGAATGTACTGAGTACATCGGATTTTCCACTTATCATAGTTTTTTCTGGAGGTTTTTTGTGAGTATCATCGAGGCAGTTCTACTAGGACTCCTGCAGGGACTTACTGAGTTCCTGCCTGTATCATCATCTGGACATCTGGCAATTTTTCAAAATCTTTTTCATGTGGGAAACGGGACAGAGGATTTATTCCTTTTTGATATAATGCTCCACATCGGTACATTGATCTCTATATTCGTTGCATTCCATTATGATATTTTCAAAATGGTTATAGAAGGCTTCGGGATCATTGCAGATGCTGTTAAAAATATTGTACATCTTATCAAAAAAGAACCAACTATCAGGATCATTCATTCAGCATATCGCAAATTTGTAATGCTGGTTATCGTTTCAACGATACCGACAGGGATCATAGGAATCCTTATTAAAGATATCGTTAAAGATGCAAGTGCGACTCTTATTATGCCGGGAATTTTTCTTCTTATGACATCAGCGCTTCTTTTTATTGCTGACAGAGCAAATGAGGGTGGAAAAACACCGCGAGCTGCAAAGTACAGAGATGCAGCTCTTATAGGTATAGGACAGGGTTTTGCGACACTTCCGGGTATATCTCGTTCGGGAACCACCATTACAGCATGTCTGCTTTGTGGTTTTGAAAAGAGATTTGCTGTAAGGTATTCGTTCATTATGTCAATTCCGGCTGTTATGGGTGCAGCCGTTCTTGAGATATCAGATGCGGCAGGACAAAAATTTGATCCTATGTATCTGGTGGGCATGATCGTAGCTGCTGTTTCAGGTTTTATTGCTATAAAAACAATGCTTGTAGTAGTTAAGAAGAAAAAATACATTGTTTTTTCTGTTTATTGTCTCATGGCAGGCCTGATTGCTATCATCGGTCATTTTTTAACATTAAATAAGTAATATTAGGGTGTAGGGGTTTCATGGCAACAAGAAAAAGTACTTCAACAAAGCGGAGCAGTTCCGCAAAAGGAAAGAAGACATCCGGACGGAAGGGCAGTCGGAGTAAGGCAGATGAAAACGACATTCCGGAAGGTTTATATGAAGAAGTAGGACTTCTTCTCCTTTTGGGTGCAAGTGTAGTCCTCATATTGGGTAATTTTGGGCTTACATCTGTTTTTGGAGATACAGTTAATTCGTTTTTCTTTGGACTCTTTGGGTTCATGGAATATATATGGCCTTTCCTGCTTTTCTTCGGAACAGTCTTTTATCTTGGAAATCGCAATAATATCAGGGCATTGATCCGGCTTGCGGCATGTGCAGCGATATTTGTGCTTGGAGGAATGTATTCTCAGCTCTTTTCCAGCAAAGAATTTCACGAAGCCGGTTATTCGGGTCTGTATGATTTTTCATCAGCAACTCATAGGGGAGGCGGAGTATTATTCGGTTCGATTTATGAGGGCGCCGCAAAAGGAATCGGTGTAGTAGGTGCAGTAGCGCTGATGCTTGTGCTGACGATCATATGTATTGTTATGCTCACAGGAAAGTCATTTATTTCTATCCTAAGGTACAGTGGCAGAAAGATGGCGGACAGAGCAGAGCAGTCTACAGAAGAATGGCGTAAGGACAGGGCTGCAGCGAGAGAAGAAAGAGAACTTATACGGGCAGAAAAATCAAGGGAAAAAGCTGAAAGACGGCAGAGAGAAAGAGAAGAACATTTAAGAGAAGTCGAAGAACGTGTTTCACATAGAGAACGCATACCGGATC
>CAMVTN010000024.1 GCA_947170415.1 uncultured Lachnospiraceae bacterium
GCGTGCGTGGTTGGTGGCGGCATAAAGAGAGGTCTCACAACAGAGCAGGGCGGAGCAGTTTACAATTTCACAGGGCCTCAGTGCTTTGGAATAGCAAATACAGCAGACTCTTTGTGGGCGATAAAGACCCTTGTTTATGAGCAGCATAAGCTCACTCTTCAGGAGTATAAAAAAGCAATCGATGCAAACTTCGGTCAGGGCTTAGATGATATTTCGGTTGAGAGGATCACAAAGACGATCGCTGAAGAAATGCAGAAGAGCGGAAAGACTCTTACCGCAGAAGACATCGCAGCGATCGTAACAGCGGTTAAGACAAGTGAACTTCCGTCTGCTGAAAAGCAGAAGTATCAGGAACTCCTCGATATGATCGATGAACTTCCAAAGTACGGAAACGACATAGAAGAAATCGATTATTTTGCAAGAGACTGCGCATATCTCTATACGAAGCCTCTTAAAAACTATTCGAATCCGCGCGGCGGTAAGTATCAGGCAGGTGTTTATCCTGTTTCGGCAAACGTGCCTCTTGGTGAGCAGACCGGTGCAACACCGGATGGACGACTCGCCCACACTCCGATAGCAGACGGCATAGGGCCGATGAGAGGCCGGGATGTAAGCGGACCTACGGCAACAGCAAACTCTGTAGCACGTATCGATCACGGCATTGCATCAAACGGAACACTTCTCAATCAGAAGTTCCATCCGTCAGCGCTTGAGGGAGAAACAGGACTTAATAATTTTGAGAGCCTTATCCGTACATACTTTGACGAAAAAGGCATGCACATGCAGTTTAATGTAGTGGATAAGCAGACGCTTCTCGATGCACAGGCTCATCCTGAGAAATACAGAAGTCTCGTGGTACGTGTTGCAGGTTATTCGGCTCTGTTTACGACTCTTTCCAAGAGCTTGCAGGACGATATCATCTCACGTACTGAGCAGGCTGCATTTGAATAATGATAGGAAAAACTATGGAAGAGTATCTGAATACAACAGGAAGAATATTTGACATCCAGAGATATTCGGTCCATGACGGAAGAGGTATAAGGACGATCGTATTCCTTAAAGGATGCGTACTCCGCTGCAAGTGGTGCTGTAATCCTGAATCGCAGGAATATGCGATCCAGCAGATGACGCAGGCGAACGGTAAAGTAAAAACTGTCGGAGAGGATATCACGGTACAGGATGCACTGGATATTCTCGAAAAAGATCGTCGATACTTTTATCGTTCAGGAGGTGGACTTACACTTTCCGGAGGAGAAAGTCTCGTACAGTATGAGTTTGCAAGAGATCTGCTTCATGCGGCAAAAGACGCAGGATTTAGTACAGCCCTGGAAAGCATGGCATGTGCCGAATACTACAAGATCGAAGCCATCCTGCCATACCTCGACGAATATCTCATGGATATAAAACACACGAATCCACAGAAGCACAAAGAGTTTACCGGAAGGGAAAATTCTCTGATGCTTGAAAATGCAAGGAAGGTCGCTGAATCCGGACAGACAGAGCTGATAATCAGAACTCCTGTCATCCCGACATTTAACGATACTGATGAAGAAATCAGAGGGATCGCAGAATACGCCTCATCTCTCCCCGGAGTCAGTGAAATGCATATCCTTCCATATCATAAACTTGGCTATGATAAATACATAGGTCTCGGACGGCCCTATCCCATGGGCGATGCTGAAACGCCGAGTAAAGAGAAGATGCTGCATTTCAAAGCGATCGTTGAGAGCACAGGGCTTTCTTGTATTATCGGTGGATAATTAAATCAGCAAAAGATAAGAGTCATCACACGAGTTTTGGGTGGTGGCTCTTTTTACGTGATGGTGTGATGATGTGACGCCCGAGGATGAATGTTGACCTTCGTCAGCTCGGCGGGACTTGCCGAATCCCGGTCACGACTCGCTAGCTACTCGCCCTTAGCACGGGCTCGCAGAGCGTTCCGGGAGGTACTTATACTAACTGCACGTCCGGAAATGCCAATAATGATCAAAAGACAGGAAAACGTTATTCTGTAAAAATGAGGTTTTTTTAGCTGAAAACCTTGTAAAAAAGGGTGATTTTGTCGATAAGAGAATTAACGGAATACGTTTTTACAGGAGGTGGAGGAGCGCATGAAGAAAGGTATCAGTATAAGGATCAAGATGCTTGGGGGAATCTTATCTGTAATGGCGTTAGCTGTGATAATAATAACCGTCATAGCAACATCGCAGGCCAGAACAGCAATAACCTCTATCACGAAGTCACGAGCGAGTGCGACACTGGATAACTATGTGAGTAAAATGGACGACACGCTCGGAAATCTGAGACTTACCGCTCGTATGTTGTCTGATATGGTCAGCATTACATATAAGGATACGAGTCTGGAAACCTATGGGGACATTTTTTCAAAAGTTATCAATGAAGACGACATGATCCTTGGAAGCGGTATCTGGTTCGAGTCCGGAGTTTATAATGGGCAGGAATATGCCGGACCATACTGGATGAGGGATGGCGGAAACATTGTTTACACGGATGAATATTCGAATGCTGAATATAATTATTTTGAACAGGATTATTATAAAAATGCAAAGGCTTTGAAACCGATGCAGGCCTCTATCACAGATCCGTATTATGACGAATCCAGTGGTCAGGTAATGGCGACCTGTTCTTCACCGATCTTTGATCAGGAAGGAAAGTATATCGGATGTATTACCGTGGATACTCAGCTTTCGTCCGTGCAGGAGTTTACATCCACTATGTCTATAGGAAATAATTCTTTCCCTATGCTTCTGGATTCGAACGGTGTTTATGTCTATGACCTGGATGACAGCAAGATTACCGGATCGACAACTATTGCAAATGATGAAAATACCACGCTATCGGCACTTGCAGCAGATGTGCTTGGAACGCAGGAAGGAATAGGAGAGTATACCTATAATAAAGAAAAAACAATGATCTTCTGGGAAACGGTGCCGGAGGTGAATTGGAAACTTCTCGTAACGCTTCAAAAGAAAGAAATGAACAACACTGCGGATGGTATAAGAATGTCGCTCAGCATAATCTGTGTTGTTTCAATACTTGTATGCGCGGCTATGATCCTGATCCTGATAGATGGTGTAGTGAAGAATGTTAAGAGCGTAAATAAATTTGCGGCAGGACTGGCAAAGGGTGACTTCACAATTGATGAGATACAGACAAAATCCAGAGATGAACTTGGACAGATGGCTTTTGCGCTGAATACAATGTTTGAAAGTAACAGGGATGTGATCTCAAATGTATCCAATGAGTCCGAAAGGATAAGTGATGCAAGCAGGTCGCTTTCCAAGATGGCAGATGATCTTACAAGCGGATTTGACAGGATCAGCAACGATATGGCAGCGGTGAATGATGCCATGATGAGTGCGTCTGCAGCAACAGAAGAAGTAAATGCATCTGTACAGGAAGTGGATACATCGGTTCAGATGCTTTCCGGCGAGACAAATAAGTCTAAGGAAGCTGCTGAAGCAATAAAACTTCGTGCGCAGGATATAGAGAAGAAATCCAAGACATCACATGATCACGCTATCCGCATAGTGGATGAAAGGAAAAAAGAGATCGAGGCTGCGAATGAGCAGGCAGAGGTTGTGAATAGGATTGGTAGTCTGGCAGGAGCTATAGCAGATATTGCAGACCAGATAAATCTGCTTTCGCTTAATGCATCCATAGAGGCAGCCAGAGCCGGTGAACATGGTAAGGGATTTGCAGTAGTTGCAGCAGAGATAAATAAGCTTGCGAGTGATACAGGAGATGCAGTAAATAAGATTCAGGAAACTGTAGATGCAGTGCAGCAGTCGTTTGCTAATCTTTTGGGTGCTTCAAATGAACTTCTTGACTTCCTTCGCGAGACGGTAGGGCCTGACTATGAAAACTTCGTGAATGTGGCAAAGCAATATGGTAATGATGCGGAATCCTTTGGTATGCAGTCTGAGCATATCGCTGAAATGGTAGGAAATATCAGAGCTGCCATGGGAGAAGTCAGCGACGCGATCCAGAATATTGCTGAATCTGCACAGGATACAGCAGAGCGGTCTACCAACATCACAGATACTGTAAGCAACGTTTCGGAGGTGGTAAGTGATGTGACCGATATGTCCGGAAAGCAGAATGAGATAGCCGGAGTGCTTTCGGAAGTTGTTGGGCAGTTTAAGTTGAGATAATTTATCAAGTTAATGTTTAATCTAAGAGTCATCACACGAGCTTTGTGTGGTGGCTCTTTTTGTGTATGTGTGGCTGGGAGTGATGGTGGACAAGTGACGTACGAGAGGTGAGGCCCGAGGATGGATATTGATCTTCGTCAGCTCGGCGGGATTTGCCGAATCCCGGTCACGACTCGCTAGCCACTCGCCCTTAGTACGGGCTCGCGGGGCGATTCGGACAGTGTATCCGTCAAATCCCAAACGCCTCAAAATGCTGACTCAGATCAATATTCATCCTCGGGCTGTTGCTTTGTTCAGCCCGCTGTTAGATGCGGAAGCATTCTACAAGAGCCACAGCGTAAGTGCAGCTAGTATAAGTACCTCCAGGAACAATCAGCCGGCAATGCTTAGTGAACACGTTGTCCGAATAGGAAATTTCTGCAAACTGTTTGAGCCGTAAGGCGAGTTTTGCAGAAATTTCCGTGTATATGAGGACAATGCGTGAGCTTAGCAGGTGTTCGAGCGTTCCGGGAGGTACATATACTAACTGCACGTCCGGTCATGCCAACAACCCTAAACTGCCACAATCCCACATTGCATAAACTCAAAAACACCACTAAATACCAAAGATGTACTATGCTGGGTAGCAAAAAACACATCAAAAACCGCAAAAACCACTTCTATTAACACTGTTAAAATGTTGACACATGTGGGATTAAGTTCTATAATCATTTTAAAAGCAACAGAAAACCACACCATAAAGCTGAGCGAAGCAAAAATCCCACAAAAGCTCGCAAGGCGATGAATAGAAGAAATTCTTTTAAGGAGGACAGCGAACATGCTGAACGAGTACGAAGTAAAAAAGCAGATCTGTGAGATCGGTAAGAGAATCTATAACCGCGGAATGGTAGCAGCAAATGATGGAAATATTTCCGTAAAGCTCAATGACCATGAATTCCTCTGTACACCGACAGGCGTATCAAAAGGATTCATGACACCTGAGATGATCTGCAAGATCGATGAAAAGGGAAATGTGCTTCAGGCAACAGCACCTTATCGTCCTTCATCCGAGATCAAGATGCACATGAGAGTATATCAGAAGAGACCGGACGTTGGAGCAGTAGTGCATGCACATCCTACATATGCAACAGCATTTGCTATCGCAGGAATCCCGCTCACACAGCCTATCATGCCTGAGGCAGTAATCTCACTTGGCTGCGTACCGATCGCAAAGTACGGCACACCTTCCACAGAAGAAATTCCGGATGCAGTAGAAGAGTACCTTCCTTACTTCGATGCAGTACTCCTTGAGAGCCATGGCGCACTGTCCTACAGCGTAGACCTTACACAGGCATACTACAAGATGGAATCCCTCGAGTTCTATGCAAACCTTCTTTACAAAGCAAAGGCTCTTGGCGGACCGAAGGAATTCGATCATGCAACAGTACAGAAGCTCTACGAGATTCGCAGAAAGATGGGACTTCCCGGAAAGCATCCTGCAAATCTTTGCCAGAATAAAGGACATGAAAATTGTCATAACTGTGCAAACGGCTGCGGAAGCGTTTCCACAAACGGCTCAAGCGAAGTAAATGCAGATCCTGCACTTATCGCTGAGATCACAAAGAAGGTAATGGAGCAGCTTGGCAGATAAAAAATCGGAAAGGATGCAATCAATGGCAGTAGACGAAAGTATGGTTCGGGATATCGTGCAGGAAATCGTTGCAAAGATGCAGATCTCCGATCCTGCGGCAGGCATGCACGGTGTCTTTCAGGATATGAATGATGCGATAGCTGCAGCGAAAGAAGCTCAGAAAAAAGTCCGCATCATGTCCATGGACCAGAGAGAAAAGATCATTACGATCATCCGTCGAAAAATTCGTGAGAATGCAGAAATCCTTGCGAGAATGGGCGTGGATGAAACAGGAATGGGAAACGTCGGTGACAAGATCCTGAAGCATCATTTAGTTGCCGATAAGTGCCCGGGAACTGAAGACATAAAAACAGAAGCATTCAGCGGAGACAGAGGACTGACTCTCACAGAGATGGGACCTTTCGGAGTAATAGGTGCTATCACACCTTGTACAAATCCGTCAGAAACAGTTCTCTGCAACACAATGGGAATGCTGGCAGCGGGAAATACGGTAGTGTTCAATCCGCATCCCAGAGCAATAAAGACATCTATCTTTGCAATTAATCTTTGCAATGAAGCATCAATAGAAGCAGGCGGACCGGACAATATCGCTTGTACTTGTGAAAAGCCCACAATGGATACGAGTGACATCATGATGCACCATCCGGATATAGCACTTCTCTCCGCTACAGGAGGACCGGGAGTAGTAACAGCGGTGCTTCAGAGCGGAAAGCGCGGTATCGGTGCAGGAGCAGGAAATCCGCCGGCACTGGTAGATGAGACAGCGGATGTCCGTCACGCAGCAGAAGCTATCGTAAACGGATGCACCTTTGACAACAATCTTCCCTGCATCGCAGAGAAAGAAATAGTAGCGGTAGAGAGTATAGCAGACGAGCTCATGTCATATATGACAACAGAGCAGGGATGCTACAGAGCATCAGAAGAAGAGCAGGAAGCTCTCATCAAAGTCTGCATCGGAAAGAATGGTTCACCAAGCCGTGACTGCGTAGGAAGGAGCGCAAAAGCACTTCTCGCAAAGATCGGTGTAGACGTACCGGATAATATCAGATGCATCACATTCTTTGGTGAAAAAGAAAATCCGCTGATAGCTACAGAGCTTATGATGCCCATCCTCGGTATCGTCAGAGCAAAGGACTTTGATGATGCTGTAGAAAAGGCAGTATGGCTGGAACATGGAAACAGGCATTCAGCACACATTCATTCAAGGAATGTAGATCATATCACAAAGTATGCAAGAGCAGTCGATACAGCGATCCTCGTAAAGAACGGTCCTTCGTATTCGGCGCTTGGATTTGGCGGTGAAGGTTACTGTACATTTACGATCGCGAGCCGTACAGGTGAAGGACTCACGAGCGCACGTTCTTTCACAAAGAAGAGAAGATGCGTAATGGTAGACAGTCTTTGCATTAGATAAAGGGGAAATAAAATGACCACAAATACACAGGATATCGAAGCGATCGTCCGTCAGGTGCTTTCAAGCATGAACGGATCCGTTGCTTCAACAGCTCCTTCAGCAAGTGCCGTAAAAAGCAACGACACATATGACATTCCGGCTACAGCGCACTGTGCATTCCTTACAGAGCTGAAGCACTTCGAGATAAAAGAAGTACCGATGCCGGAAGTCGGAGATGATGACATTCTCGTAAAAGTTGAGGGATGCGGCGTCTGCGGAACAGATGCACATGAGTTCAAGGTTGATCCTTTTAAGTACATCCCGGTAAACCTCGGACATGAGGGGACAGGGACCGTTGTAAAGGTCGGAAAGAACGTAAAAGTTGATTCGGCAGGAAAGCCTATCGGTGTAGGCGACAAGATCGTTACATGTATGATCTTCCATGATGATCCGGATATCACAATGTACGACCTGAATAAGCAGAACGTAGGCGGAGCCGATGTTTACGGACTGATCCCGGGATATGAGCAGAAGCTCTCCGGATGGTTTTCTGATTACATCCTTAGCCGTAAGGGTTCAACATATTTCAATGTTAGCGATATGGATCTTGATTCCAGAATCCTTATCGAGCCCTGTGCGGTTCTCATCCACGCAGTTGAGAGAGCAAAGACCACAGGAATACTTCGCTTTAACTCAAGAGTTGTTGTTCAGGGATGCGGACCTATCGGTCTTATCTGCGTAGCAGTTCTCAGAACAATGGGTATCACAAATATCGTTACAGTGGATGGAAATGATCAGAGACTTGAGTTTTCTCATGAGATGGGTGCTACGGGACATGTAAACTTTATGAACCATAAAGGAATCGAAGCTCTTACGGATGCTGTTAAAGATGCGCTGGGCGGAAAGCTTGCAGATTTCGCATTCCAGTGTACAGGTTCACCCGCAGGCCACAGCAATGTTTATAAGTTCATCCGTAACGGCGGTGGTCTTTGCGAGCTTGGATTCTTTATCAACGGTGGCGATGCTACTATCAATCCTCACTTTGATATCTGCTCAAAAGAGATCACAACTGTAGGATCATGGGTTTACACACTTCGTGATTACGGAACGACATTTGAGTTCCTGAAAGCAGCAAAGAGAGACGGTATCCCGATGGGTAAGCTCATCACACATAAATTTGCACTGAAGGATATCAACGAAGCGCTTGAAACAAATCTGGCACAGAAGGGGCTGAAGATCGCAGTAATGTGCGAATAAATAGGAGGCAGCGGTCATGCAGGGAACTTCAGATGAAGCAGTCGGACTGCTTGAGGTATTTGGTCTCGTGACAGCCTTCATGGCTGCGGACGCCGGATGCAAAGCCGGAAACGTCTGGCTGGAGCCATTTGATAAAAATAAACCGGCGAATGCGGATGCCCTTCCGGTTCCGCTTCTCGTAACAGTAAAGTTCAGAGGTTCTGTATCTGACGTAGAAGCTGCTATGGAAGCAGGAGAAAGGGTTGCGGAAAGTCTCACGGGAGTTGTACAGAAACACATCATTGCGAGACCGACCGAAGATACAGATAAGATGCTGAAAATAAATTGTTTTGATAAAAATTAATGATGGTTAATGGTTAATTGTTTTTCTGCGAATGATAGCAGAGAGAAAGGAAAAGAAATGGCACAGGAAGCACTTGGAATGGTTGAAACAAGAGGTCTTACAGCAGCAGTTGAGGCAGCAGATCAGATGACAAAGGCTGCAGAGGTAACACTCATCGGAACAGAGAAGATCGGATCCGGTCTCGTAACAGTAATGGTAAGAGGAGATGTAGGAGCTGTTAAGGCTGCTGTTGAGACAGGAGCTGCAGCAGCAAGCCGTCTTGGTGAGCTCGTAGCACAGCATGTAATTCCTCGTCCTCATAATGATGTAGAAGCAATTCTTCCGAAGATTGGTTAAGCACATAGAAAGGGAACAGGACAATGGGGAAGGCGTACGGCTTTATAGAAATTCAGGGCGTTGTTCCGGCTACGGTAGCGCTGGATGAGATGTGCAAGGCGGCAAACGTCACCCTCGCAACATGGGAAAGAAAACTCGGCGGCAGGCTCGTAACACTTGTCGTCGAGGGAGATGTTTCCGATTGTGAGGCAGCTGTAAATGCCGCAATGAGAAATCCCCTGAAACCGATCGCGTCACATGGCGTCATCGCAAATCCACATTCGGAAATAGTAAAGCTCGTTGAGCTTAGTCAGAAACGTTGGAAAAAGACACCGCCTGAGAGCGGAGAAACAGAAGATCAGAAATATCTTCAGGAAGTGTAAAAAAATAGGAGGTTATTATGGCACAGGAAGCACTTGGAATGGTTGAGACAAGAGGTCTCGTAGCAGCTATCGAAGCAGCAGATGCAATGTGCAAGGCTGCAAATGTAACACTTGTAGGAACAGAGAAAATCGGATCCGGTCTCGTAACAGTAATGGTAAGAGGAGATGTAGGAGCTGTTAAGTCATCTGTAGAAGCAGGTGCAGCAAATGCAAGCCGTCTCGGCGAGCTCGTAGCAACTCACGTAATCCCTCGTCCTCATAACGATGTAGAAGCAATCCTGCCGAAGATCAAATAAACTCTAAAAAGTAAGAAGGTATTGGGGAAATGATGGAAGAGAAAGACATAGCTCTTATCACCAGGATGGTTCTTGATTCGTTGGATCAAAAAGAATCGGTGAGCCATGAAAAAGGCTATCTCGTTCCGGTCGGTGTATCTGCGCGTCACATCCATCTCACACAGGAGCATGTGGAAGCTCTTTTTGGAAAAGGCTATCAGCTCACCAAAAAGAAAGACCTTATGGGCGGTCAGTTTGCATCGAATGAGCGTGTGACGATCGTGGGTCTGAAACTCCGGGCTATTGAAAATGTCAGGATATTAGGACCGGTCAGAAAGGAATCTCAGGTAGAGATCTCCGCGACCGATGCACTGAAGCTCGGGATCAATGCTCCGGTAAGAAATTCCGGAGATATAAAGGGAAGCGCACCGATCGCGGTGGTAGGACCGAAAGGCGCGATATACCTGCAGGAAGGCTGTATCGTAGCAGCGAGACATATCCACATGTCTCCGAGAGATGCAGAAGCAGCAGGAGTTCATGACAAGGATTTCGTATCTGTAAGATGCGAAAACGAGCGAGGAACAACTTTTGATAATGTTCTGATACGTGTTGATCCGAGTTTTACATTGGAAATGCACATCGATACCGATGAAGCAAATGCTTCCGGTATCAAACAGGATGATACCGTCAGGATCATCAGATAAAACACACTTTGATCGCATGGGAGGCAGCCATGTTAGTAGGAAAAGTTCTTGGAAACGTGGTTTCCACCAGAAAATGTGAAAAACTTATCGGAAACAAGTTTATGATCGTGGAACTTGTTAAGAGTATGCAGGGAAGCACAGCCCATATCGTTGCTATCGACAATATCGGAGCAGGTATCGGTGAATATGTCCTTGTAGCGACAGGATCGGCTGCACGTATCGGCACGGATAATGATACCGCGCCGGTAGATGCGGCGATCGTAGGAATCATCGATGAAGGGACCGGGCTGGAGTAATGACTATCGGTGAATTAAAAGAAATTTTACAGGGTGCGGGGATCGTCGGTGCCGGTGGCGCCGGATTCCCGACCTATGCAAAACTGGATGAGAGAGCGGATACGATACTTCTTAACTGCGCAGAGTGTGAGCCGCTTTTAATGCTTCACAGGCAGTGCCTGAAAGTTCATGCGGAGGAAATACTCAAGGCATTTGAACTTGTTCGTGAAACTGTAAAGGCGGAAAGAGGCATCATAGGCATAAAATCCGAGTATGAAGCTACGATAAATGCGCTTGAAGAGTATATCGACAAATATCCGTCTCTTTCTATTCATAAACTTTCATCAAGCTATCCTATGGGAGATGAAGTGGTTCTCATATATGAGGCTACCGGAAAAGTGGTCCGTCCGGGCGGACTTCCCATAGAACAGGGGGTTGCGGTATTTAATGTAGAGACTATGTACAATATTTACCGTGCGGTTTATGAAGATCATCCGGTCACAGACAAGCTTATAACTATCGTTGGAGAAGTGAGTGATCCCGTAACGGTGCGTGTACCGCTGGGGACCAGCATCCGTGAAATGGTATCAATGGCAGGAAGCCTTACGGTAAAAGATCCGGTTTATTTTGTTGGCGGCCCTATGATGGGACGGATACAGGACGGAGATGCGCCTGTGACAAAGACCACAAATGCCATCATAGTTTTACCGGAAGACCATAAGCTTGTATTAAAGAAGAAAACTGAACCGTCAGTTGGACTTAAAAGGGCGGCATCGATATGCTGCCAGTGTCAGATGTGTACGGATCTCTGTCCGAGACATGCGCTTGGGCATCCAATAGAGCCGCATCTCTTTATGCGTGCGGCAGCAAATCGTGATTTTACTGATCTGCACCCTTTCTTAAATACATTTTTTTGCAGTGGCTGCGGACTTTGCGAGCAGTATTCATGTCCTCAGGGATTACAGCCGAGAACACTCATTACTGAGTACAAAAACGGTCTTCGTAAGAATGGCATAAAAGCACCGTCGGATGTGGAGATCCGACCGGTAAGTCCTGTGAGGGATGGCAGAAAAGCACCGGAGGAACGGCTGGCAGCCAGACTTGGTGTCACAAAGTATGAAAAAGAAGCGCCGCTTGATGATGAAGTAAAGCGTGTAAGAAAAGTAAAAGTTCTTCTGTCTCAGCACATCGGTGCACCGGCAGTGGCTTCCGTTTCAGTCGGAGATCACGTAAATGCAGGAGATACAGTCGCACTTCCGCCGGAAAAGGCATTAAGCGTAAGAATTCATGCGTCTGTTTCCGGAAGAGTTATGGAAGTTACGAATCAATATGTTATGATTAACGGAGGCGCAGACTGATGAGCAGAGCCGTAGGAATGATAGAATTCAGAACAGTATCACAGGGTGTCACGGCTGCGGACCGTATGGTAAAGACCTCTAATGTAGAACTTCTAGAGGCGGAAACGGTATGTCCCGGCAAATATATAGCCATTATCGCAGGTGATCTGAGTGCGGTAAAGGCAGCAGTAGATGCAGCGGAAAAGGATTTTCCCGATGAACTGATCGACAGCATGGTTCTCGGAAATCCGCATGAAAGCATTTTCCCTGCAATCTATGGCACAACTGAGGTAAAGGATGTAAATGCCCTTGGTATACTGGAAACCTATGACGTGGCATCTATCCTGGTCGCAGCCGATATTGCTGCAAAGACCGCGATAGTAAACCTCATAGAGATCCGTATAGCAAAGGGAATGTGCGGAAAATCCTATATGTTCCTTACAGGAGAAGTTGCGGCAGTACAGGCAGCGATCGATAAGGCACGGGATTCGATATCGGATAAGGGAATGTACCTTTCTTCATCTGTTATCGCACATCCTGATGAGCAGATCTGTCGGTCGGTTCTCTGACAGGGACGCACCCTCTGTGCCGGATGAAGTACGAGGAGGAACAGAAATTTATGTTAGCAGCGGAAAGACGGAATTTGATTCTGGAAGAACTGCAGGCGAATAAGAAAGTAGTTGTATCCGAATTATCAAAGAATTTTAATGTTTCGGAGGAAACCATTCGCAGGGATCTGGATAAACTTGATAAAGACGGACTTGCGATAAAAGGATACGGCGGTGCGGTTCTTAATGAAAATGCCAGCATAGATATGCCGTTCAATGTCCGGAAGAAAAAGAATATTCCGGGGAAGCAAAAAATTGCAGCCCTAATATCAAAGCTTATCGAGGACGATGATCATATTATTCTTGATCCGTCCACGACAGGAGTTTTTATAGCAAGAGCTCTTAAGGATAAGAAGCATCTGACGATCATTACAAATTCCATAGAGGTAATGATAGAGCTTTCGGATGTTTCGGACTGGAATATCATCTCATCCGGCGGCACGATGCAGGAGGGTTCTTTGGCACTTACCGGGCCGAGAGCTGTAGAAGGACTCGGTATATTTAATGCAGATAAAGCGATCATCAGCTGTAAAGGCATAGATATGGGGAAGGGAATTACAGATGGTAATGAACTTTTCTCAGAGACAAAGCGGATGATGATCCAGTCTGCAGGACAATGCATAGTCGCTGTCGATCACACGAAATTTGATAAAATTGCTTTTTCAAAGATCTGCGATGTGAGCAAAGCAAACATTGTAGTGACTGACGAAAAGCCTTCGGACAAATGGCTGGATGTTTTCCGTGATTTGGGCATTCGCTGTATGTATCCGGAGGAGTAAGCGGATAAAAGGAGTATAAAGATGAATAAGTATTTAGCGATTGATTTTGGTGCGTCCAGTGGACGTCATATAATCGGTAAACTTGATAATGGGAAGATCACACTGGAAGAAATCCATCGTTTTGACAACGGTCCGAAGAAAAAGAACGGACATCTCTGCTGGGATGTAGACTATCTTTTCGGTGAGATAGTAAAGGGTTTGAAAAAATGTAAGGAAACAGGCAATATTCCTGATTACCTTGCTATTGATACATGGGGTGTTGATTTTGTTCTTCTTGATAAAGAAGGAAAGCTTCTTGGCGATACCGTAAGTTATCGTGATTCCCGTACAAAGGGAATGGATGAGGAAGTTTACAAGATCATTCCTGAGAAAGAACTGTATGCAAAGACCGGTATCCAGTATGCCATCTTTAATACCATCTATCAGCTCATGGCTATTAAAAAGACTCAGCCTGAGCTTCTTGAAAAGGCAGAGACACTTCTGATGCTTCCAGATTATTTCCAGTATCTCTTAACAGGTGTTCCAATGAGCGAGTACACCGAGGCGTCCACATCAAATCTTGTGAGTCCGACTACTCATCAGTGGGATTACGAGATCATTGAGAAACTTGGATTCAAGAAGAGCATTTTCCAGGAGCTCAAGATGCCGGGAACTATCGTAGGACATCTCTCAAAGGAGATCCAGGAAGAAGTTGGTTTTGACTGCGTAGTTGTAAAGGCAGCAAGCCATGATACGGCATCGGCTGTAATGTCAGTACCTATCCTCAAGGAGGATGATAACCTTTATATCAGTTCAGGTACATGGTCACTTATGGGTGTAGAGAATATGGAAGCGATCTGCACTCCGGAGAGCCAGAAAGCCAACTTCACAAATGAGGGCGGTTATGATTACAGATTCAGATATCTTAAGAATATCATGGGTCTCTGGATGATCCAGTCTGTTCGTCACGAGACCAATGATGCTTATTCATGGGATGAGCTTTCCAAGATGGCTTATGCAAATCTTGATTTTCCGTCCAGAGTTAACGTGGATGATAACTGCTTCCTTGCGCCGGAAAACATGACTGAAGAGATCCGTGATTATTGCCGGAGAACCGGTCAGCCGGTTCCGGAGAAGCTTGAGCAGGTTGCAAGTGTCGTATATCAGAGTCTTGTTGATGCTTATGCAAGAACGATCGATGAACTTGAAGATCTTTCCGGCAGACGTTTCAGTGATATCCACATCGTTGGCGGCGGTTCCATGAATCCGTTCATCAACAGCCTGACAGCCAGAAAGACCGGCAAGACTGTAGTAGCAGGCCCCGGTGAGGCAACAGGTATCGGAAATATCGTGGCTCAGATGATCCAGGCAGGTGATTTCAAGTCTCTGCAGGAAGCACGTAAGTGCATCTTTGAGAGCTTCGGTGTTCAGAAGTACGAGCCCGATGGCGAGATCATAGCCCGCGGCAAACTTTGATACGCTTTTCCTTTTTTAATTAACCATATAGCCAAATGTTTTACACAAAGAGGGTGCAGGAAACTGTACCCTCTTGAAATTTTAAATGCGAGAGTCACGCGTGCATTGAAAAGTATACTTGAAATGTGAAGTGCTCAAGACGTATGATTAAGTGTCTGCAAAAAAGTCGAAAAATTGCACTTTGTTGAAGTGTGAGTGTGGATTGTATAAGTAACTCTTGGAACAATTAGCCGGCAGCACTTAGTGCTTGACGAGCCGTGACAAGAGTTACTTATACAATACACACGTAAAATTGCAGATTTCATATTTAAGACACTTTTGGAGTTTATGATGGAGCATATCAAGATAACAAAAGACCTGCCTATTGGATTTATGGACTCAGGTCTCGGCGGATTGAGCGTATTGCAGCAGGCAGTACGGATCATGCCGGCAGAAGACTTTATTTATTATGGAGATTCAGCAAATGCACCCTACGGCACGAAGCCACAGGAAGAAATAAGAAGACTAACATTTGACGTAGTAGAGAAACTTCTCGACATGGGGATAAAAGGTCTCGCGGTTGCATGTAATACGGCAACTAGCGCAGCAGTAAGACTACTCAGAGAAAAATATACCGATCTTCCTATAGTGGGTATCGAACCTGCGATAAAACCGGCAGTAGAGGAAAATCAAGGAGGACAGATCGTTGTAATGGCAACTCCAATGACGATCGCTCAGGAAAAATACCATAAACTGCTCGATAAATATCGCGGAGACAAAGAAATAGTATCCATTCCCTGTGCAGGTCTCATGGAATTTGTAGAAGAGGGAGATCTTAATGGAGATGACCTCGATAAATACTTTGAAGAACATCTGGTGCCTTATCTGTCAGATAATCTGGAAACGATAGTCCTGGGATGTACTCACTATCCTTTTGTACGACCGCATCTCAGGGCATTTCTCAATAATCCGTCAGTAAATATCATTGACGGAAGCGTCGGAACCAGTAAGGAGCTTATGAGACGCCTCGATGAAAAAGGACTCTTAAAGAAAGACACTGGCAGAAAAGGAACCATAAAAATAATGAACTCCTCCGGTACAGAAGAAATGATAAAGAGAAGTGAAAAACTTCTGAAAATGCCGGTCGATTAAACAGGAGATGTGAAAATATGGCAGATAACGGGATCTATGGAGGATGCAAAGAATCATTGCAGCATGTGCTTGATGATCTGAAAGGAAAGATCAAGCAATATTCCGCAGAAGAAAAAAAGAAAACAGGAATAAAGCTTGTTGAGCATCTTATTGCCCGTATAAAGGAAGAAGACAGCATGCGGGAAAAATGCCGCAGACGTGGACTTCCGGAAACGCCTGAATCAGCACTTCGAGAACTGTATGATGCGATCGGAATACGTGTAGTATGCGCTTTTCGTGACGATATATATAGAAACGTGGAACTTATCCGTTCATTTCCGGGCGTACAGGTTGTAACTGAAAAAGATTATGTAAAAAATGTTAAGCCTAACGGATATAGAAGTTACCACATGATATTGCTTGTGGAAGCACCATATACGGACATAGATGGAAATAATCCTGGAAAATTTTATGCCGAGATACAGCTTCGGACAATAGCCATGGATTCCTGGGCTGCACTGGAACATCAGCTTAAATACAAGAAAAATATAACCAATACCGAACTTATAGTATCAGAATTGAAAAGATGCGCAGATGAGATGGCATCTACGGATGTATCGATGCAGACGATACGAGATCTGATCCGGGAGGACAACTGATCATGAAACTTTTACTGGCAGAAGATGAAAAGGAATTAGCAAGAGCACTGGCAGCGGTGATAACACTGCAGGGATATGATGTCATACAGGTATTTGACGGAGAGCAGGCGTCTGCAGAACTCAGTGAACATGCCTTTGACGTAGCGGTTCTGGATATCATGATGCCAAAAAAAGACGGGATGCAGGTTCTCAGGGATATGAGGGCTGCAGGAGATAATACACCTGTACTCATGCTCACAGCAAAGGCAGAAGTTGAAAACCGTGTAGAAGGTCTGGATGCAGGGGCAAACGATTATCTTACGAAGCCCTTTGCAATGAAGGAACTGCTCGCGCGTATCCGTGTTCTTACCAGAGATACTGAGAAAACGCATGAAGCTCTGGTATTTGGAAATGTGAAGCTTGATATCGAAAAACAGGAGCTTTCGTGTACAAATTCCATACGTCTGGCAAGCAAAGAAGCTGAGCTGATGACCTATTTTATGCGTAATCCCGGGAAAGAACTTTCTACGCAGACTATCTTTGAACATATTTGGAAAGATGATAAAGATGTTACGGAGGAAGTGGTATGGATGTATGTGTCTTTCCTCCGGAAAAAGCTTGAATCCGTCAGTGCAGACGTGTTCATAACAGGAGAAAAGAATGGTTCATTTATCTTGGTTCAAGAATAAGCAGTAAGGGGTGGTCGGATGATACAGAGGCTGCAGCGGAAATTTATCTTTATCGCAATGGGATCTCTACTGGCAGTTATGCTTGTGGTCCTTGGACTTATAAACCTGATCTCTGTTTACCAGATGACTAATGAAGTGCGCGCAAAACTGGATATTATCAGCGCAAACTCCGGTGAACTGCCTTCCTTTGATGATATAGAATATAAGCTTCATTCATACATTACGGCAGAATTTCCTTATTCGACCAGATACTTCAGTGTTCTTTTGGATGAGAACGGAAAAGTACTGGAAATGGAAATGAATCATATTTCGTCAGTAGATGAGGAAGGAGCTGCTGAGTATGCGGGAGCAGCGGTATCATCTAATCATTTGATCGGATATATCAGAGCAGACGATAATGACACCATTGCTTATCAGATTTTTGAGAGAAAACGTCTCAATAAGGATAAGCGAAAATTTTGGAGCATGAGCTATGTGTATAAGGTGACAAAGCAGGAGAACGGAAATACTCTGGTTGTTTTTCTGGATTACACAAATGAGGACGAGAGGCTCCAGAATACCATGAAGCTGTCGGCAGGAATAGGGCTTGCAGCGTATTTCATTGTTTTTATCCTGGTGGTAGTGCTTTCAAAGAGAGCTATTGCTCCTGTGATACAGAGCTTTGAGAAGCAGAAACAGTTTGTTACGAATGCAGGACACGAATTAAAGACACCGTTAGCTATCATTTCGGCCAATACAGAAGTTATCCAGATGATGAACGGCGACAATGAGTGGACGACCAGTACGTTAAATCAGGTTAAGAGATTGTCCATGCTCGTAAATAATCTTATCCGGCTCGCCCGTATGGAAGAAGATGATACAAACATCGTCATAGAAAAACTGAATGTATCTGATATTTTTACAGAAACTGCGGAATCATTCAGACCGATCCTTGAAAATGACGGAAAAAAGCTTGAACTTACGGCAGAACCGGGGCTTGAGCTCATGAGCGATAAAAATCTCGTACAGGAACTCATATCCATAATGATGGATAATGCTGTAAAATACTGCGATGAAGGCGGAGAAGTCAGAGCTGTTCTTTCACACAGAGGAAAGAGAGTGAAGCTTAGATTCCTGAATAATTATGCTGCAGGAGCAGATGCTGATTATTCACGATTCTTTGACCGCTTTTTCAGAGCCGATCAGTCGCATAACAGTGCAAAGAAGGGATTCGGCATAGGCCTTTCCATGGCGCAGGAAATCGTTTCCACACTAAAAGGAAAAATTTCCGTTGGATGGAAAGATGGTATTATAATGTTTACGATTATCTTATGATGTAATGCGAGTGTTTTAGAATTGCGTGAGCTGCATGGGCAGCGAAGCAATTCGTAACATCATAATATGTATTTGAGAGGAGATTTATCTAAAATGATCTACACTGTAACGCTTAATCCATCGCTGGACTATGTAGTGTCGGTAGCGGATTTTAAGAGCAGGGCACTTAACAGGACAGATAATGAAGTGATCATGCCTGGCGGAAAGGGCATTAATGTTTCCATAGTCCTGAAACGATTCGGGGTTAAGAGTACTGCGCTTGGTTTTTTGGCAGGTTTTACAGGAGAAGAAATCGGGCGAAGGCTCAAGAATGAAGGCGTTGCAAACGACTTTATAGAGCTGAAGGGCGGATGTTCACGTATAAATGTTAAGGTTTTGGCTGATAACGGTGAAACAGAGATCAATGGTCAGGGGCCGTCAATGACGCCGAGAGATCTGGATCGCCTTATTGACAAAATACGTGATCTGGAGCCTACGGATACGCTGGTGCTTTCAGGAAGTGTTCCGGCATCCATGCCGAGAGACAGCTACAGAAGGATCCTCGATGCAGTAGCACAGGAGAACGGCTGCCGTATCGTATTGGATACAGGCGGGTCGTATCTTAGAGAACTGATACCGTATAAGCCGTTTCTCGTAAAGCCAAACAGAGATGAGCTTCAGGAGCTTTTCCACACAAAGATAAATGACAGAGACGATGCATTGAAATATGCAAAAAAGCTGCAGGAACAGGGAGCGAGAAACGTGCTCGTGTCACTTGGTGGAGACGGAGCAGTACTTGTTACTGAAACCGGAGAAGAATATTCAATGCCTGCTCCTGAGGGAAATGTAGTAAATACCGTTGGCTCCGGAGACTCTATGGTAGCAGGCTTCCTTACCGGATTATCGGGAAGTGAAACAGACTATCATAATGCGTTTCTTATGGGAATCGCAGCAGGAAGTGCAGCAGCCTTCTCTATGGGCATAGCTGACAGGATTCGTACAGAGGCCCTTCTAATGGGACTTAGAGAAAAAGAATCATAATTCTTAAAAATTCATTAAGTTTTTTCCTTGACACACTGATAACGTATCTACATAATGTTGATGTATTGTGTCATAAATGATGCAAGTGGGTATGTTATCTGTGCAGGAACGCTGCAGATAACAGGCGGCCGCAGGCCGCCTAAGGCGTTGGGCGTAAGGCAGGAGAGCTTTCGCCGAGCCGTGAGACGTTCCGGATAGGAGAATTTTTAATGCTGGAGAAATGTTTTAAACTTCAGGAGAACGGCACTGATGTAAGACGCGAAGTTATCGCCGGTCTCACAACCTTTCTGACAATGGCCTATATTCTGGCCGTAAACCCCAACATTCTTGGTTCTGTTATGGACCGCGGCGGCGTATTCATGGCAACAGCTCTTGCTTCTGCGCTCGCTACATTTGTAATGGCTTTCCTTGCAAATTACCCGATCGCTCTTTCAGCAGGTCTGGGACTTAACGCTTATTTTGCTTACACGGTTTGCTTAGGTGAGCTTGCAGGTGAAGCAGATCCGTTCACTATCGCTCTTACAGCGGTACTTTGTGAAGGCATCATTTTCCTGATCCTTTCCGTTTTCAAAGTTCGTGAGGCAATGGTAAATGGCATTCCTCAGAATCTTAAGAACGGTATTTCTGCAGGTATCGGTCTTTTCGTTGCATATATTGCCCTTCAGGGCGCTGGGATCGTGACATTCACTCATGGTGATGACGGTTCCACAACTATCGGTCTCGGAAGCTTTGCAAGACCGGAAGTTGCACTGGCACTCCTTGGATTTGCTCTTATCGTTGTTCTTGCAAAGAAGAATGTTAAGGGTGCTGTTCTTATCGGCATCATCGTTACATGGGTACTTGGTATCTTTGCTGAGAAGATCGGCTGGTATGTAGTAAATCCTGACGCAGGTGTTTACAGCCTTATGCCTGATTTTTCAGCAGGTCTTCAGGTAGCAGGTCTTGCAAATACTGCATTTAAGTTTAATTTTGCATGGGCACTCGCACCCGGACATTTTGTACAGTTCATTGCGATCGTATTTTCATTCCTCTATGTTGACCTTTTTGATACTGTAGGAACAGTAGTTGCTGTCGCTGATAAGGCAGGACTTCTTGATAAAGAAGGCAAGCTTCCGAGAGTAGGAAAGGTTCTTCTCTCTGATGCTATAGGAACAGTTGCAGGTGCATGTCTTGGTACATCTACTATTACTTCATTTGTTGAGTCTTCTGCTGGTGTAGCAGCAGGAGGAAGAACAGGTCTCACAGCCTGTGTTACAGGTATCATGTTCCTGGTATCCATCGTGCTTTCACCGATCTTCCTTGCTATCCCGGGATTTGCTACAGCTCCGGCGCTTATGTACGTTGGTATGCTGATGGTATCCAGCGCAAAGCAGATCGACTTTGAGGGTGATATCGCTGATACAGTAGGTGCATATCTCGCAATGCTTATGATGCCGCTTTGCTACTCCATTGCAACAGGTATCATGTTTGCTATCCTTTTCTGGGTTGTGATCAAGGTATTTGAAGGAAAGGCAAAGGACGTAAGCCCTATCATGTGGGTTGTATTTGCACTCTTTGCACTCAGGATCGCAGCACTGGTAACAAACTTCCAGTAATATAATTTTAGAGTCCACGGTCATCGTTAAAGGTGATCGTGGACTTTTTCTGTTTTTTGATTAAATATTGACAGCTTTTTTCATTAAGCTCTAAATCGCAGTCGCGCGGTTGACAGTAATTATGCGGCATAATAGAATGAATAAGGTTAGCTAATACTAACATCAAGAGCGAAAGGAGCTATTATGGCAAAGCTTGAAATTGAAAAGGTTATTGGTAGAGAAATATTGGATTCAAGAGGAAATCCTACTGTAGAAGCAGAAGTTACACTTGCAGATGGAACTGTAGCAACAGGAACCGCTCCGAGTGGTGCATCTACAGGTGAGTTTGAGGCATTAGAACTTAGAGATGGTGATAAATCCAGATATCTCGGAAAGGGTGTCACAAAGGCGGTTGAAAACATCAATACTGCTATTAACGAAGCAGTAAAGGGAATCGATGCATCTGATACATATGCAGTTGATGCAGCGATGATCAAAGCTGACGGTACAAAGGATAAATCAAAGCTCGGAGCAAATGCTATCCTTGCAGTATCTATCGCTTCTGCAAGAGCAGCAGCAAAGTCTCTGGGAATTCCCCTTTACAGATTCCTTGGCGGAGTGTCCGGAAACAGACTTCCTGTGCCGATGATGAATATCTTAAATGGAGGCGCGCACGCTGATAGTGCCGTTGATACACAGGAGTTTATGATCATGCCTGTAGGCGCACCTTCATTCAAGGAAGCGCTTCGCTGGTGTGCGGAAGTGTTCCACTGCCTGAAAAAGCTCATTAAGGATATGGGTGATGTCACAGCAGTAGGTGATGAGGGTGGTTTTGCTCCGAATCAGCTTAAGAGTGATGAAGATGCGATCGAGAAGATCCTGGAGGCTATTAAAGCAGCCGGATTTGAACCGGGTAAGGATTTCATGATCGCTATGGATGCTGCATCATCTGAGTGGAAGAGCGAGAAGGGCAAGGGCTTCTATAAGCAGCCGAAGTCCGGTAAAGAGTTTACTTCCGATGAGCTTATTGCTCACTGGGAGAGCCTGGTAGATAAGTATCCGATCATTTCCATTGAGGATGGTCTGGATGAGGAAGACTGGGAAGGCTGGCAGAAGATGACAGCAAAGATCGGACACAAGGTTCAGCTTGTAGGTGATGACCTGTTTGTTACCAATACAGAGCGCCTTAGCAAGGGAATCTCACTCGGTGCAGGTAATTCCATCCTTATCAAGCTTAATCAGATCGGTTCTGTATCTGAGACACTTGAAGCTATCAAGATGGCTCATAACGCAG
>CAMVTN010000025.1 GCA_947170415.1 uncultured Lachnospiraceae bacterium
TTCTTCATCAGAAATGGCAGACATGCGTCAGAGAAGTAAAAATACAAAAAACAACAGTGGAAGGCGGGTTTCGTTGATGATGCTGGCGCTTTCGCTTTCTCTGGTCATTGTCATGGGATGCATAGGAGTAGAACTGTACTTTAAGGTTATGAAGGAGGATCGTGTAAAGGCAGCAGAGAATACAGCGAGGGCTGCTGCGGCTATTATCGATCCGGATAAAGTCGATGCCTATGTAAGTAATGGTGAGAGTGAAGAGGGATACAGGGAAACAAAGGAATTACTTGAGAGAATACGAGAAAGCTCGACGGTGGTCCAGTATCTTTATGTAGTGAAGGTCAGAGACGAGGGTGGAGTTATCGTTTTTGATCTTGATGCGGATGATGGTGCAGGATATTATCCCGGATACTACATGAAATTTGAAAAGGCATTTGAACCGTATCTCGCTGCGATGAGTGCAGGAGACAACATAGAACCGGTTGAATCTGATTTTTTATCCGGATGGGTCATCACTGCGACAGCTCCCGTAAGGAATGACAGAGGCGTATGCATGTGCTATGTCTGCGCGGATGTATCACTTAACTATGTGGCAGGATCGCTCTGGATATTCCTTTTGAAAGTAATCCTGATGCTTTCGGGATTCTTTGTATTGATAGTTGTCTATGGTCTTTGGAATACCGCTATCTATTCGGTTTTCCCTATAGACGGAATAGTCATGTACGTTGAGAAATTTATCCGTTCAGGAGATGATCAGGGGGCTCTGGATGAAACCGTAAGGATGCTCAGAAAGCTTGATATATATACGAATGATGAGGTCGAGATGCTCTATCACTCTATCTGCAACATGGCGTTGAATCAGGTTGAGCAGCTTAGAAGGGTTAGACGTTTGTCAGATTCTGCGTTGAAAATGCAGGATGGACTCATCATCACAATGGCAAATCTCGTTGAAAACAGGGATTCGGATACAGGTGCCCATGTACAAAAAACTGCGGCATATGTAAAGATAATCGTTGAAGGCCTGAAGCGTAAAGGATATTACGCAGAAAAAATAACGCCTAAATTTATATCAGATGTTGTGCGCAGCGCGCCTCTGCATGATGTGGGAAAGATAAACATACCGGACGGTGTACTGAATAAACCCGGAAAGCTCACAGATGAAGAGTATGAGATCATAAAAACACATACTGTTTCAGGCAGAGACATAATGGAGCAGGCAATCGATACGGTTGAGGGCGAAAACTATCTGAAAGAAGCCAGAAATATGGCAGCGTACCATCATGAGAGATGGGATGGAAAGGGTTATCCGGAGGGGCTTCACGGCGAAGTCATACCGCTTTCGGCGCGTATCATGGCAGTTGCGGATGTTTTTGATGCATTGACGTCAGCAAGAGTATATAAGCCGGCATTTCCGATTGAAAAAGCACTGCAGATGATACAGGAAGAAGCAGGGCATCAGTTTGATCCAAAGTGCGTGGAAGTATTTATGGAATCAGTCCAGGAAGTCAGAGTGATCCTGAAAAAATATAATAAAAACATGTAGGATTTTTTTTCGGAGGCAGTCTGTGAAAAGAAATAAGTTTGCCGAAAAAATAATAAGGGGCTTTACGATATTTGTATCTGTGTTCCTGACATTTGCGTGCTCAATAAATGTATATGCTGCAAAAGGACACGGGAATTTTGGAGGTGGCTACGCAGTTACAGGTCAGACAACCGGTGTGGGGTACACAGCGGTTGTTTATGATGCCACAAACGGTCTGCCGACTTCTGATGCAATGTATTTAATGAGTGCAAAAGACGGTCATATGTGGATCGGCGGTTATAGCGGAGTCATCAGGTATGACGGTTCGGTCTTTGAGCGGTTGGATACAAAGTCCGGTCTTACGAGTTCCAGAGCCATTTTTGAGGATAGTACCGGACGTGTATGGGTAGGCACAAATGATAATGGTGTTGTCGTAATATCAGGGGAAGAAAGGCAGCAGCTTACGTACAAGGAGGGACTGCCGTCATCATCGATCCGTGCTTTTGCAGAGGATCAGGATGGAAATATTTTTATCGGAACTACAGAGGGACTGTGTTATGTGGATTCTGACATGAAGATTCATTATTATCAGAATGACATATTAAAACATGAGAGGATACAGAGACTTGAATCAGATGCTTCAGGAAAAGAGATATATGGGCAGACATCAGCCGGGATAATCTTTTCGATTGAAAACTGTAACGTTAAAGAAATCTATGAAAGCAGTAATCTTGGCTTAGACAGGATCACAACAATAATGGCTGACCCGGAAAATGCGGGAAAGGTCTATCTCGGAACAGCAGGAAGATCCATTTATTACGGTGATTTCGGAGACACTGTTTATCAGTTAAAGGAGATAGCGGTATCTCCGCTTGAAAATGTGCACTGGCTAAGCTATGACTGCGGAAGAGTTTGGGTATCCTCGACCAGTATGGTGGGATACGTTGATAAAAAGAACTATTTTCATGTGATGAGCAAGATACCTGTTGATAGTTCTATTGAGATGACGACCTCTGATTATCAGGGAAATATATGGGTTGCATCTTCAGCGCAGGGCGTAATGAAGGTAGTGACCAATAATTTTATTGATCTCACTAAATCCACGGAAATACCGGAAGAACTGACAAACGCAGTCTGGAAGCGTAAGGATGAATTATATGTAGGTACGGATGAGGGATTAAGGATAATCGGTAAAAACGGTAAGCAGATCCATAATGACCTGACATCTTTTATCGGGCAGAGCAGAGTAAGGTGCATTAAGGGTGACGCAGAGGATAATCTGTGGATATCGACCTACACAATGAATAAGGGCCTTGTTTGTTATTCGCCGGAGGGAAATATAACAAATTACACCACGGAAGAGGGTATGCCGGATAATCAGATAAGGTGTATCTATATTGGCAGACAGGGAAATGTATTAGTTGGGACAAACAAAGGTGTAGTAGTTATAAAAAACGGGAAGATCATAAGAGTGATCGGTGCGGAACAGAAGATAAAAAATACTGTTGTTTTAACTATCGGAGAAGGTGAAAAGGGTGAGATATATGCCGGAACAGATGGTGATGGTATATATGTGATAAAGGATCATGAAACAGAACGTATCGGCAGAGATGAAGGTCTTACCAGTGATGTGATCATAAAGATAGTTAAGGATGATAAGCGCCGGGTACAGTGGATCATTACCTCGAATTCTATTGAGTATATGAGAGGCGGGCATATATACAATGTCACATCTTTTCCGTACAACAATAATTACGATATGTATTTCGAGGGAGATCATGCCTGGATCCTTTCATCTCAGGGAGTATACAGGATCAATGCTGAAGAAATGCTGAAAAACAGTGTTGGTGAATTCAATTTGTATACGGTGGATAACGGACTGCCGTTTGTCCCGACAGGCAATTCGTATAGTTATCTGGATGAAAAAGAAAATCTGTATGTACCGTGTCGAAATGGGGTATGTAAGTTTAACTTAAAGAATTATTTCGAAGAGAGTGACAAGGTAAAGATAGCGATTAATTCTATATATTGCGGAGAGCGGAAGATACTTCCTTCGGAAACGGGAAAATATGTGCTTCCTGTTACAGGAGAACGAATAAAGATCACTGCAGCGGTTATGGACTATACGCTGGTAAATCCGATCATTCGGGTATTTTTGGATGGTGGCCCTGATAATGGTATCGAGGTGCCGAGAAGTGAGCTGACACCATTGGAATACACAGGTCTGTCTTATGGTGATTATACGCTGCATGTTCAGGTTCTTGATAAGAATACAAAAAAGGTCATGCAGGATGAGATGTTTTTTGTAAAAAAGAATCCGAGGATAATGGAACTTCCGATGGTTCATGTTATGCTGCTGGCTCTTATAGCGCTCTTCGGAGGATTTACCGTGTGGCGTGTCATGAAATCCACTGTTATACGGAGACAGTACTATGAACTGGTGCAGGCACGTGACGAAGCGGAGAGAGCGAATATGGCAAAGTCCAGATTCCTCGCAAATATGTCTCATGAGATAAGGACGCCTATTAATACAATAATGGGTATGAATGAGATGATCATGAGAGAAGATGCGTCCGGCGTGCCGAAGGGATATTTTATATCAATGATCAATTACGCATTGGATATAAGAAATGCGTCGGAGTCTCTTTTAGGACTGGTTAATGATCTGCTTGATATATCAAAGATCGAATCAGGAAAGATGAACGTAGTCGAGCAGACGTATGATGTTCAGGAAATGCTCAGACAGATCATCTCAATGGTCCGTGTACGCAGTACAGAAAAAGAACTTGTTTTTGATGTTGTAGTTGACGAACTGATGCCGAAAACCCTGATCGGTGATGCGGGTAAGATAAAGCAGATACTGCTGAATCTGCTGACAAATGCCGTAAAGTACACGGATAAAGGTGGATTTGCCCTTTTGGTCTCTATGGAAGAGCGGGTTGATGATGTATGTTCCGTGCGTTTTTCCGTAAAAGATACAGGAATAGGCGTACGTGAAGAGGATATGGAGAAACTCTTCATGGCATACGAGAGACTGGATGAAGAAAAGAACAGCTCAATTCAGGGAACGGGGCTGGGACTTGATATTTCCAGGAGATTTGCAGAGCTTATGGGAGGAAAGCTCTGGTGCGAAAGTGTTTATGGTGAAGGATCTGAGTTTATTCTTGTGTTAGATCAGAAAATCGAAGATCCTGCACCGATCGGTGTATTTATTGAACATGATAATGTGACTGTAAAGGGACCGTATGTGCCTAAATTTATCGCGCCTGATGCAGATGTCCTTGTAGTAGATGACAATCCTATGAATCTGAATGTGATGAAGGGACTTCTGAAAGCTACAAAGATCTTTGTGACTACTGCGATGAGCGGAGAAGAGGCACTGGACAAGATCAGGGAGACACAGTTTAACGTGGTGCTTCTTGATCATATGATGCCCGGAATGGACGGAATAGAAACCCTTTTAGAGATAAGAAAAATAGCTCCGGAGCTTCCGGTATATGCACTTACGGCAAATGATACCGCAGGAGAGGCGTTTTATAAAGAAAAGGGCTTTAATGGTTATCTGTCAAAACCGGTTGACTGTGAGGTGCTTGAAAAAACGATATTCCAGCATATCCCGACGAATCTGATCCAAAAAACCAGTGAAGAGGATGAAGCTCAGGAACCGGAAGAATTGCCTGAGGATATGAGCTGGGTAAAGAGTATAGATGGCATCTCTGCAGAAGACGGCGTGAATAACTCCGGCGGAATAACAAACTATATAATGGCCCTGAAGCTTTTCTTTGAAACTATCGACGATAATGCAAAGGTCATTACTGATGCGTATGAGAGCGGTAATATCAGATTATTTACAATAAAGGTTCACTCTCTTAAGAGCTCTGCCCGCATCATAGGTGCATCGGATCTGTCGAAGTTTGCTTTAGAACTTGAGAATGCCGGAAATCGCAACGATATGGATTATATAAATGAAAATACCGGTCGTTTTATTGCAGATTATCTGGAGTTTAAGGAAAAACTCAGGTTGATCGATAGGGAAACTGACGACAGTGATAAGGAGATGATACCGGATGATGAACTGAAGGACGCATTTGAAGCGCTTTCAGATGTGATACCGCAGATGGATTATGATGCGGTGGAAACAATAGTTAATGATCTGAGTAAATACAGGCTTCCGGAAGCTTACGCATCTAAGCTGGAGCAGCTTAAGAAACTTATGAAAGTATACGATTGGGACGGCATGGAAGAACTGATCAGCCGGTGATCTATTGAAGGGAGTTATAAATGGCTAATAATCGGATAATCTTTACAGGGGAGAAGGAATCATACATAGTCCGCGTGCTTATCGGAAAAGTTCAGGCAGCGGGGGTGGACTGTGAATTTATCCCCTGTACGGTGGATGACATCAATGCGCGCTGGGACGAAGCTTCTCTCCTGGTATTGTATATGGACATGGAAATCCGTTCCAAAGAAAAAGTCCTTCATTTCCTAACGGATATTATGGAGGAAAAAAACGGACAGATCATTCTTATAGGAGAGCAGATCGACATAGATTTTGTGTGTGATCATATTCCGAGAGAAATCATCTACAAGGCATTTGCGCGTCCTGTTGATAATAATAATTTTACAAAGACCATTACAGATTATTTCAGCAAGCGCGATTCGGGAGAATTTAAGAAGAGTATCCTGGTAGTTGATGATGATCCACAGTTTCTGTCGCTTGTCAGGCAGTGGTTAAAGGACACCTATAAGGTATCGATGGTAGGTTCCGGACTGCAGGCATTGAAATTTTTGGGGAAAAATAAAGTGGATCTGATTCTCTTAGATCATGAAATGCCGGTGACGAGTGGACCTAAAGTTCTGGAGATGCTAAGAAGTGATGAGGAGACAAAAGATATTCCGGTAATGTTCCTTACGGGAAAGAGCGATAAGGAAAGCGTGATGGAAGTTGTATCACTTAAACCGGAGGGGTATTTCTTGAAAAACATATCCAGAGAAGAACTGCTGGAAAAGCTTAATGATTACTTTATGCTGCATAAGAACCGGATGTGAGACGATTTATAGAGGAGCTTTTTGATAATGTATGAACTGATGCGGACCTATCAGCTGGATATAATGCTTGCGCTGAGTACCACATGCATGCTAATGGCTATCCTGCTGCTTTTTACAAAATATATGCAGAGGAGGCGAAAGTGGATCCTCTTTCTGATGGAGATCGTTGCGGTTTTTCTCCTTTTCTTCGACAGACTTGCATATATTTATGCGGGGGCAGCGGGGCTAAAAGCTTATGTAATGGTCCGTCTCAGTAATTTTATGGTGTTCTTTTTAACAGCCTGGGTGGTGTTTGGGTTTAATCTCTACATAGCAGATCTTGTTCAGAGGGAGGGGACAACTGATTCGACGTTAAAAAGGCTGATGATGGTTGGTACGGCATCGATCGTTGAGATGGTCATGGTCGTGATCAGCCAGTTTACAGGTTGGTATTTTTATATAGATGAGGCAAATCATTATCACAGAGGCCCGCTTTTTTTATTGAGTTATATTGTCCCCGTGATCGGTCCGCTGGTTCAGTTTTCTATAATACAACAGTATAAAAAGCGATTTTCAAAGAGAATATACATTTCTTTTGTTTTATATATCTTTGTGCCTATCTTAGCTGCGATAGTACAGATTTTTGCATATGGACTTTCTCTTGTTAACATAGCGATGGTAATGGTGTCCATTTCTTTGTATTTCTTCACTTACATTGATATAAATGAAATGGCGATGAAAGCTCACCGTAAGGAAATGGAGATACTTCAGGAAGAGAAGCAGAGCATGAAGCGGCTGTTAGAGCAGGTGCTGATGGCTATGGTAGCTGCCATTGAAAAAAAGGATCCGGCTTTACAGGGGCATTCAGAACGAGTCGCAGGTCTTGCAAAGAAGATAGCTAAGATGAGCGGAAAAAATGAAGAAAGCTGCGATGATGTATACTATGCGGCATTGCTTCATGAGATAGGCGTGTTCGGGGTTCCGGACAGTATCCTTATGAAGAACGATGACCTTTCGGAAGAGGAAAAGGAGTATATAAAGAAAAAGCCTGCCATTGCGGAGGAAATATTATCTCCGATCAGGGATTTTCCAAATATAAAAGCTGCAGCCCGTTATGGAAGTGAAAACTACGACGGAACAGGTTATCCGGATGGGCTGGAAGGCAAAGAAATCCCTGAAATAGCAAGAATTGTCAAGGTCGCAGGTGCGTATGATTCGATGACCTCGAGAAAAACCAGAGGCGAGATACTTCCGCAGCAGCTTATCCGGGAAGAATTTGTGCAGGAGTCGGGAAGTAGATTTGATCCGGAATTTTCGGATATCATGGTTCGGATAATTGATGAAGAAGAAAGGGATCACTGGGAAAAACACGAGGAAAATATGGAAACCGAGCTGAACTGCAGGGATTACAGAGACAGTATTTCACGCGGTATCAGGGTAATGGATAATATTACAAGGATAAGCTTCCAGTGTTTTCCAAATAAAGAAAAATTTGAAGATTTCAGTGCTCCTTCGTTAGTGCTTTTTGATTCTTTTGACAGACGGGTACATAAAAATGCCAGAGCGATCAGTGCGTATAAATATCTTGAGTACGGTGAGATATGGTTTGATGGGCATTATGTTTGCACATCTGCAAGAAACATGGAGGCAAGTGAGGGGGCCGATGCGGTAAAGGGGACTGAACGGGAAGATATGTACGAGATCACGGCGTCGAGACTGGATGATCATCTAAAGATCACAATGAAGAGTTTTGGTCGTATCGTAGATGTGATAGTTGCTTTGCAGGACAGATCAAAGTGGGCTTATATAGGTATTACGGGAGAAAACTGTAATATCAGAAATATTTCTATCAAAAGCTTGGATGAAAAGCTGAAAAAGAATGATGTAAAGCGGATAGCAAGTGATGTGAGCTACATAGACAGGCTGGAATCTGACGTGAAGAATGTTCAGGTGGATTCCTTACGTTCTGCACATACAAAGGGCATTCATGTTAATGATGGACTTCAGCTTGCATTTCATGCCATGTGTCTTCCTTCGGCAAGTTTTATATGGAATTGTCCATATGTAGTGCTTTTCTATTCTGAAGATAAAAAAGTCGGCGGAAAAGGGTATCATGAATACGCATTAATAAAGCTTAATGGTGAAAATGAAAATAAAGATGAATATGCAGAAAACAGATTTTCAATGAAAAAGCTTCCGGCTTTTAAGGGCTGGGAAGAATGGAAAAAGGCGAATAACGCCGGTGCCGAGTATAAGGTGAACTTTGAAGTCAGGTCGGACAAAGTGATCCTGCATGCAGAAAATATGGGGATTTTAGTGAACAACACTACGATCATCAGAGATGGACACCGGGAAATCTATGCAGCGCTTACAGGAGATCAGATAGCTCTTACAGACATACGCTGCGAAAAAAGAAGAAGGTGAGTAAAAGTTGAATATATAGCAGGTGTCATTAAATGATGCTGATCTGAAAAAAAGCCGCGATTTATGCGGCTTTTTTCAGTATATGGATTTTGACAGTGTTACTGCGCTGTGTTAAAATTTACTACAAGTATGTTCACATAAAGTGATATTCATTGAGGTGGAGCAAATTGGATCGCTACGAATATAAGGTGCGAATCGCACAGATAAAATCGCTGATCGAAAATGGGGAGTTTTTCGAGGCCTTACAAATCGCTAATACGATCGACTGGAGAAGGGTTCGAAGCATTCAGACGCTCTGTATGGTCAGTGAGATTTATAAAGTAAATCGAAAATATGATGAAGCACGAGATGTGCTTTTACTTGCGTATAACCGTTATCCGGGAGCACGTTCCGTGGTTTATGCGCTTTGTGAGCTTGCGATAAAAACGAACAGGATCACAGAGGCAGTTCATTATCTAAAAGAATATATGCAGATAGCAAATGGTGACTCAGGTATGTATGTACTTCAGTATAAACTGTATGAGTCGCAGGGCGTCGGCATAGAGGAACGCATAGAAGTCTTAAAGAAGCTAAAGAGTCTGGACTATCAGGAAAAGTGGGCATATGAGCTCGCAAAACTGTATCATGAAGACGGTCAGGAATCTCAGTGTGTAGCTGAATGTGATGAGATGATCGTCTGGTTTGGGCACGGTTCATTTGTAACAAAAGCCATGGAGCTTAAGATGCTCCATACACCGCTTACGCCCGAACAGCAGAAGAGGTATGACCATAGAAACGACTTAAGACGGAATGCTGCATATCTTAAATACGAAGAGGCAGAGGAAGAAGAATCTTATCCTGAGGAAGCTCCGGTCGAGGAACCTGTGAAGGAGGCTCCTGAAGCACCTAAGGAAGAGATCCCGATAGAGATCAAAAAGGTAGAGGCTTCCAATCAGCCTACAAAGAAAATCCCGCAGAAAGAAATAGAAGCTCAGCTCAGAGCAGAGGATATAAAGATACATCCTGTAAATCTGGATAAGTTCAGCACTATGAACCTTCAGGCCGAGCTCAAAAAGAATATGGCAGAGTTTGCGGCAAAGACAGGCGTGCAGCTCAGAGAAGTAGAGATGCCTATCGAGCCTGCTATGCCTGTAGAGTCTGCAAATGAGCCTATTAAGCTTACTGTTGCGGGAGACGAAGAGATTCCTGAGGAGAATGCCGCATCAGCTGAGGAGGAAGTACTTCCGCTTTATGATGTAACCAAGGCTCCGATCGAAATACCGAAGGAAACTGCTGATGAAGAGGAAGAAATCCCTGAAACATCAGAAGTTGTTGACGAAGAGATCACTGAATCTGAAGAAACTGCAGAAACAGCAGAGGCAGAAAGTGTACCGGCAGAATCAGAAGAGAATGAAGAGGAACCGGAAAACGGACTTGGAGCAGATGCGGATTATGTTTCTGATGAGACCGGACGGATCGATCTTGACGGTATCATGGAAGCATGGAACCGTAATGCGGAACAGCATGAAAAGGCACGTATAGCCAGAGCAAAGATCAAGTCACTGGAGCAGACCAATGATATCGTCAGTGAGCTTGTTGGTGTGATCCCAGGTGTGACCACTGCGCCCATACCGGAGATTCCTGAGGAAGCACTGGAAGAACCTGTATTATCCGATACCGATATGACAGAGCTTTCTCCTGAGTCAACCGAAGAATCTGCTGATAGAGAGACTGAGGCTGAGGCTGAGACTGCAGAAATGAAGAGGGAAACACTGGAAGAGACTACAGATCTCTCAGGTGTGCTCACAGGAAAGATCCCGGTAACAACAGGTGGTGTATTTGCCGGTGTTGATGAAGAAGCAGCAGAGGAAAGTGATCCTGAACAGGAAGAGGAAGAGGTTCAGGAGAGTAAGCCTAATAATATAATTTACAGACGCTTCACTGATACAGGTGATGATGAGGATGATGAAGAAATCTATCCTGTACAGGAAGCTTCTGAGGAAAATGAGGAATCCGCGGCGCTGGAAGAAGCAGAGGAACTTCCTGCTGCAGAGATGGAAGATGATGATGAAGACGAGGATGAGGACTATGTTCCGAGACGTCCGGTCATTGCGCCTGAGATCCGTATAGGACATTCTAAAAAGTATATCGCTCCGAGTGCCAGGGAGGCAGAAGGCTTTAACGAAGATGAGAAGGAAATCTTCGCAGAATTTCTGTCGGCACACGGACTTCCGGAAGAAATCCGTGAAACGGTGGATGGAATGGCAATGCAGGGAAATACAGGTAATGTTGTCATTACCGGTAATGAACAGTCTATCCGTGTAAAGCTCGCGCAGGCACTTGCCAGAGGTTGGCAGGCAAAGGACGATTCTTTTGAAGGGAAGATCGCATGTATTGATGCTAATAAGTTCAATACAAAGAATGTAGAGAAGAGTCTGAATGCGCTTAACGGTGGTATTCTTGTGATCGCTCATGCGGGAGATCTCGAGGATTCGACACTTCTGGATCTTAAAAAATATCTTGAAAATCCTGAAGCACAGGCTATCGTTATTCTTGAAGAAAATAATATGGCAGCCAGAAGGATGGAGAAAAACTTCGGCTGGTTTGAAGGGATCTTTAATCAGAAGATCGATATTCCGACTTATACAAACGACGATCTGGTATTCCATGGCAGAGAATATGCCAGAGGAAAAGAATATACTATTGATGATATGGGTGTACTTGCGCTGTACACCAGGATCGATGAGATGCAGACAGCAGATCATTTTGTCACAGTAGATGAGGTTGAGGAGATCGTCGATCAGGCGATACGCCATGCAGATCGCAGGACACCACAGCATTTCATAGATCTGATCGTTGGAAAGAGGTACGATGACAATGATCTGATCGTATTACGCGAAAAAGATTTCGCAAGAGGCTGAGGATATAGAATTTTGAAAGGGAGCATAAGGAATGCGGGGCACAGAAAAGGTATTTATATCAGAGCAGGATCAGTATCTGTTTGGACAGGGCGTGCATTATGAGATTTATAAAAAGCTCGGCGCACATTATTCTGAGGAAGATGGCAAAAAGGGATTTTACTTTGCGGTATGGGCACCACACGCACAGGCAGTAAGCGTAGTCGGTGACTTTAACGGCTGGAATACGGAAGCCGCACCGATGAAGCGTATGGAACCACTCGGAATATGGGAAGTATTTATTCCGGGAGTAGTTTCCGGACAGCTGTATAAGTTCTTCATCGTAAAGGGAAATGGAGGAACGGTATATAAGGCAGATCCGTTTGCTTCATATGCGGAGGAGAGACCCGGCAATGCTTCATGCACTTTCATTTCAGGAAAAGATGGAAAACCATATGCCTGGAGTGATGCTAAGTGGATCGCAGAGAGAGAAAAGCAGGACGTAAACCGTATCCCGATCTCGATCTATGAGGTACATATGGGTTCCTGGATGCGTCATCCGGATCCGGAAAATGACGGATTTTACAGCTATCGTGAGTTTGCGGACAGGCTTGTAAAATATCTGAAAAAGATGCAGTTCACACACGTGGAACTTATGGGTATCGCAGAGTACCCGTTTGACGGATCCTGGGGATATCAGGTGACAGGTTACTATGCGCCTACATCACGTTATGGAAATCCTGACGATTTCAGATATCTGGTAGATACACTTCATAAAAATCACATTGGAATAATCCTTGACTGGGTACCGGCTCACTTCCCGAGAGATGAGCATGGTCTGGCTGACTTTGACGGAGAGGCACTTTTTGAATATGCGGATCCGAGAAAGGGTGAGCATCCCGACTGGGGAACAAAGATCTTTGATTACGGAAAGAATGAGGTCTGCAACTTCCTCATTGCTAATGCTATCTACTGGTTCAGTGAGTTCCATATCGACGGACTGAGAGTAGATGCGGTCGCATCCATGCTTTATCTTGACTATGGAAAGCAGGATGGACAGTGGGTTGCAAATAAATACGGCGGAAATAAGAATCTGGAAGCTATCGGGTTCTTCAAGCACTTAAATTCCGTTGTGCTTGGCAAATTCCACGGCGCGATGATGATCGCTGAGGAATCTACCGCATGGCCTCAGGTAACGGATAAGCCTGAAAATGACGGCCTTGGATTTTCCTTTAAGTGGAATATGGGATGGATGCATGACTTCTGCGATTACATGAAGCTTGATCCGTATTTCCGTAAAGACAATCATAACAAGATGACTTTTGCCATGAGCTACAATCATGCGGAGAATTACATTCTGGTACTTTCTCACGATGAAGTAGTTCATCTGAAATGCTCTATGTTCAATAAAATGCCCGGAAGCCGTGAGGAAAAGTTTGCAAACCTCCGCGCAGGCTATGCATTTATGATGGCTCACAGTGGAAAGAAACTCCTCTTTATGGGTCAGGAATTCGGACAGGAAAGAGAGTGGAGCGAGGAACGCGAGATCGACTGGTTCCTGCTGCAGGAGCCCGGACATGCAAATATGCAGAGATACTCTGAAGATCTCTTAAAAATCTACAGAAAGTATCCTGCTCTCTGGGAACTCGATAATGACGACAGAGGCTTTAAGTGGATCAATGCAGATGATACGGAAAAGAGTCTTTATTCCTTTATCCGTATGGATTCCACAGGCAAGAACAATCTGGCAGTAGTTATCAACTTCACACCTGTACAGAGAGATGATTACAGGATGGGACTTCCGAAAGCAGCTACATGCTCACTGGTACTTAATTCTGATGACACAAAGTACGGCGGCATCGGTGTTCGTATCCCCAAGACTATCAAGGCAAAGAAACAGGAGTGGGATAATCAGCCTTATTCCATCGGATTTACACTTCCTCCTTTCGGAGCAGTGATCTATAAATTTAATTGATGATATATACGGTCCGGGCAGTGAAAACTGTCCGGATTTTTTGTTTAAAAATAAAAACATAACCTGTAAAGGTGTGAAAAATAGGCGTTTTTGCCGATATGAACGGTACAAATATGTGTGCAGTATACAAAGAACACGAAAGGAGGTCGGACATGAGAGTAAATAGCGCAATACCAAGTTTTTATAATGCATCAGCGAAGATAAATGCCGAGGCTGATAAGGTGCGTGCTGCGAAGATCCAGCAAATGTCCGGCAGCGCCTCCTCGGGTGGTTCGGGTTCGTCCGGTCAGAGACAGAGCTATATTTCTGATGAGAAAAGAAAGCTGATACAGACAAAAGTATCTCCGGAGAATGCATATCAGAAGACTATGTTAAATGATCATTCCTTTGCCATGGAAAGAGTGGCGAATAAGCTCATGCCTCATCTGGATGCGCTTATGAGGGATATGAACGATCTTCCGGAAGCAGCTGGGATACAGTTGGACGATGATCAGTCTTCGCGTCAAGCAGCTCATATGGATAAAAATGCTGAGAAACCGGTGAGTAAGGAAGAAAAGATCAATATAGAAATTTGACGCGATAATGCACAAGCGCATGGAAGAGTCGGGATATTCCGGCTCTTTTTTTCTATTTAATAAGAAAAAATATGTGAAAAATGCTTAAAATCGTTCAATTGAACCCGAAGGGTTCAGAAAAACGGCGCATATACCGAAATAGTGTGTGTAGAAGTTAATACACAGACGCCATTCGGAGAAGAAATATGAAAATTGAGTTTCTTACTAATGAACAGAACGACGTCGAAGTCATCCGAAATTCTGAAAAAACTGAAAAGCAGACCACCCAGAAAACAGGACGTTTTACAGGTGGTTATAGATTGGACATTTCCGGCAATGTTAAGGATAACGCAGCTTACAGCTTTCAGGGAAACATGCTGAAAGCCGGCAGGGGTCAAGGAAAGACTATTGGAGAACGCCTGCAGGAAATGGGTACCACGGATGTGGCGACCCAGGCCAGATACCTTGCGGTAATGTCCAATACTATGTCTTCGGAAGATTTTGGACGCCTGACGCAGGATGGATTTAATCCGGCAAAAATGCCGGCTGGAGAAACAATTACAAATTTAGACAGGATAAAGGTTAAGCTTGCCCAGGCAGGAATACATGTGGCAGGTTTTACTGATACTGTCGATCGTGCGGCTGCAGCAGAGATAACAGGCAGCGTAGCTTCAGCAAATTCCTATGTGAATGGCGAAAAGCAGGCCGTAACATCGGGACAGGATAGTGGTGCAGGCGTCTTGTCGGTAGAAGAAATAAAGGCACAGCTCATGGGAAGTGACCTTCCGGCAACCGATGAAAATATCCGAAACACGGTTCAGGCTATGACAGAAGCAGAAGCGCTGCAGCCTATGGATGACAGCAGCATGGTATATATGCTTCAAAATGAGCTGGAACCTACGATACGAAACGTCTACGAGGCCCAGTATGCAGGCGGCAGCGGGACCATGTCTCAGGGACAGGGTTATTTTTCGGCAGACGGCGGCAATTACTATGTAGAAAAGGCAGATTCATCCGACATGGAGAGTCTTACGGATCAGATAAAAGATATCATCACTGATGCGGGATTTTCGCCGGATGAAGAGGTTATGGCAGATGCTCAGTGGATCATACAGAACGGTATCCCTCTTACAAAAGAAACACTGCAGTCTTATGAAGATCTGAAGAGTGTAGTGATACCGGTTGATTCGGAGGAACTTATGGCAGAGATCGCAGATGCCATAGGATCAGGAAAAGAAGCATCTGATGCATATCTTATCCGTGGTTACCGGCTCACAAAACAGGAGCGTATCCTTTCTGAAACCAGACTTAAGATGACGGCGGAAGCAAATCAGGCTCTTGCGGAAAGTAACTACAGCATCGATACAGATGAACTGGAAGCAGAAGTAGAAGCCCTTAAAGCGAGGGAAGATGCTTTTTACAGAGCAGCTTTTGGAAGAGACAATATAGCGGCAGAAGAAGTCGAAAAAAGAGTGGATCTCGCAGAGCTTACACTAAAAACTGTGAGTGAGATCCGAGAGATGCCGGCAGCACTTATCGGCTCCTTTGCTTCTGCGGAAGACTTTACGCTGAAAGAAGCGCATGATGCAGGACTTGCGGCATCTGCAAAGTTTAAGGCTGCGACAGATCTGTACGAAGCTGTTGGAACAGAAGTCCGTGAAGATCTGGGAGACAGCATAACAAAAGCTTTTCAAAATATTGATGATATTTTGGAAGATATGGGACTGGAGACCAGTTCCGATAATCAGCGAGCTGTCAGGATACTTGGCTACAACAGCATGGAGATCACGGAGGAAAATATATACAGAGTTCGGAGCGCAGATATTACTTTACGAAATCTGCTGAACCGAATGACTCCGGCGACGACCATAGAACTCATACGAAATCAGCTGAACCCTCTTGAAGCATCAGTTAAAGATCTTACAGCTGAGATCGACAGACTAAATGTAAGCGAAGCAACAGGTGAGAAATACAGTGAGTATCTGTTCCGTTTGGAGAGACAGGGACAGGTTACGGAGGAAGAGACAAATTCATATATCGGAATCTACAGGCTTTTCTATCAGATTGAAAAATCAGATGGTGCAGTGATAGGAAGCCTGGTGGAATCCGGACGTGAACTGAGTCTTAAGAATCTGCTGCAGGAAGTCAGATCCCGCAACAAGGGAAAGATCGATATAAACATTGATGACAAGTTTGCGGGGATCGATCCTGTGAAAGAAGATCCGCAGCATCTTCGTATAGATACGCAGATAAAAAGTGCATTTAAGGATGGAAACACGAGACATCAGGATAATTCCGGAAGTGAAAGTGTCTCTGGTGGACGTGACTATTCTGACGTATCAGAAGAAAGTCAGATTGTTCGAAATGTGGAGCGGTATTTCAATGAGGCAGCAAAGGAAGTTTTTGACAGAATAGATCCGGATATTCTGGCAAAAGCTAATATTTCTGAAAACACAACAGTCACGGAACTGCTGGAAATCCTTCGGAAAAATACTAAAGATACCGAAAGCACAGAAGCCTATAGAAATGAGAGAACAGAGGAGATCGGACAAGCAGTAAGGTCTGAAGAAGGTATCTACGAACTTCTGATAAATTATGGAAAAGAAGTTACTCCGGATAATTTATTGGCTGTATATGACCTTTTGAATAAGAGAGGATCTCTTTTCTCAGGAGTTGAAGCAAGGGCAGATCGGTCAGGAAAGTCTAAACTTAAAGAAAAAAGGGAGAACCTCATAGAAAGTCTGGACAAGGGTGGATCCGATGAAGTTAAAGAGGCCTATGAGTCTTTGGCTGAAAGTGTAGAAGAAATTCTTAATGAAGCTGAAGAAAGTACGACAAAGAGGCTGGATCTTAAGAGACTTCATGGTCTGCATAGGCAGATGACCGTGGCAAGGAGCCTTGTATCCGAAGAAAACTATGAGATCCCGGTAGAAATTAATGGAAGCATCACCAGTATTAATCTAAAACTCCTTCATGGAAATGGTGATCCGCACGTAGATATCACGCTGGAAACAGAAGCTCTTGGAAAAGCCGAGGCAACATTCTCTGTTGAAAAGAATGAAGTCAAGGGATTTGTTGCAGCATCAGATCCGTCAGGAGCAGAGTTTTTTAAGGGATTTTTGGAAAAATTTGACAGGGCACTTAAGAGTAACGGAATGGAGAGCGGAGAGATACATCTGGTTGAAAGCCGAAAGCTGAATATCAACAGAACTCCGGGAAAAGAAGAGATATCAAGCCGCGAAAAAGACGGAAAAGAGCAGGCAGATTCCCTGGCACTCTACCGTACAGCAAAAACATTTATTACCGTGCTTCAGAGTATCGGTTGAGTATTACGCGGGGATCGCGTTGGAAAGGTGTGATCATATGAGAATCAACAGTAATATCACAGCATACATTACAAACAATGCACTGCTTAGAAACGAGAATAACTTTGGACTTTCTACAGAGAAATTGTCATCCGGTTACAAGATCAATAAAGCTGGTGATGATCCTACGGGATATGCTATTTCAAATCGTATGAGACTGCAGCTCGCAGCACTCGACAGTGCAGAAGTAAATGCGACGACCGGTAAGTCCGCTCTGGAAACCGCAGACGGAGCATTGACAGAAGTAACAAACATGATACAGCGAATGAACGAACTCGCAATAAAGGCAGCAAACGGAACGCTTTCCACAGGTGATCGTGAGACTATTCAGGATGAAGTTGAGCAGCTTTGCAAGGAGATCGATCGTATCACTGAACAGACAGAGCTAAATGAGAGAAAGCTTCTTGACGGATCGATGGAGAGGACAGGTTACTGCACAAATAATCCTCTTGTAAAGATCGATTCTTATAGCGATGCGACCAGAACCGGCGGATACACGCTTTCGCAAATAACCGAGACAGCTTCAGGCAACACGCTTACCGTAACGGTTGCAGGTTTCCCGACGTCCTCAGATTCGGTGACTATGACCTACGAGTATCCGAAGTACTATGATGAGCAAAAGCCTACACTTAATGGTACGGATGTGATCGGCACAGCTATAACAACCGGTCTTTATGAAGACAGTGCAGGTCGCGGAAGTGTGAAGATCTGTGCAGACGGATCGCAGTATATCACAGTTAATGGAACAGACGGAGAGTCGCTAACTCTGTTTTTAGCTCCGACAGCTATTACGACAACAAACGTGGTAGAAACGCGTGACGGTGTAGATTACGCTAAAAAGCAATACTCAGTTAATATTACAAATGCTGAGCTTGACCTCACAGGAAAGGGTGAGATGATCCTTCAGGTCGGTGCAAATGAAGAGCAGAAGATCAAGTGTACTTTGCCGAAGATCACGCTTGAAAGGCTGGATATCGATGATATAGATATGACAACGGCAAAGGGTGCAACGGCAGCGATAGGTAAAATCACAACTGCTCTTGCATATGTAAATGAGGCACGTTCAAAAATAGGTGCTTATCAGAACCGCGTTGAGATGACGCTTAGCTATCTGGCAGCTAATACGGAAAATCTGAACAGTGCACTTAGTCGTATCAAAGACACCGATATGGCAGACGAGATGACAAATTATGCTAACCAGCAGATTCTCGTTCAGGCAGCGACATCGATGCTTGCTCAGGCAAATCAGGCACCGCAGGAAGCATTACAGTTACTTCAGTAAAATCAGATTTTGTCCGATAAATAAAGAGATATCCTTAAGAGTTCTTAGAAGGGGGAAAACAAATGACAGATGAGATGAAACAAGAGTTTACACGCAGGATCACTTCAGCAAATCGTACCGAAATGGTAGTGATCACCTATGAGATCGCGCTTGAGTACCTTAATGAAGCCGATGAAGCGGGAAGTGGAGAGCCGTTTTATGAGGCAGTTAAGCATGCGAAGAGATGTGTAGAGCAGCTTAGAAGTGTACTTGACTATAATTACGAAATATCCCATACACTCATGCGCCTCTACAATTTCATTGCAGAAGAGCTTGATCGCGCTGTAATGAGAAATGATCCGTCCTGCTATGCAGAAAGCAGAAAGATCCTCACAGAACTTCACGATGCGTGGAATGAGATCGCTGATCAGGATGACAGTGGGCAGATGATGCAGAACACAGAAAAAGTATATGCTGGTCTCACCTACGGAAGAGAAGGTGCTGCAGAAAGTACAGCAGATCCCGTAAGAGGGTTTACTGTATAAGAAATAGATGATTAAATAGGGTTAAAGAAACAACGACCATTAGATATTGCTTTATCTAATGGTCGTTGAGGTTGTGTTAAAAAATCATTTACGGGGGATGAATATGGAAGAGAAAAGAAGAAATCTAAGTTGGCTCAGTGCGCTGATAATTGGAATCTGTGTGATCGCGAGCTGCGTAGCACTTTCCTTTGGTCTGTCACACTTTCGCTCGCAAAATGTTCACAGCATCGCCGCGACAGGAAGCGCCAGTAAAGATTTTGAGTCAGATCTCATAACCTGGGGCGGTTCCTTTAAGGCAAAATCCTACACTTCAAAGCAGGCATATCAGAAGATCCAGAAAGATGCGGAGATCGTAAAGAAATATCTGAAGGCAAACGGGCTTGACGACGGTGAAATCCTGTTTAGTTCAGTAGATATATATGAAAAATACAAAGATATCTATGACAGTGCCGGAAATTATGTAGGACAGGAAGAAGACGGTTATGAATTAAGTCAGAGTGTAAATATCTCTTCTGAAAAGATCGATACGGTAGAAAAAATCTCAAGAGATATTTCCAGCCTTCTTGACTCCGGAGTAGAGTTTACTTCAGATTCACCTCAGTATTATTATACAGACCTTGATTCTATGAAGTTGAAGCTCATAGAGGAAGCATCTGAGAATGCCAGAGATCGCGTAAATATCATAGCAAAGAGTTCGGATGCGAAACTTGGAAAGCTTATGAATTCAAACCTTGGAGTATTTCAGATAACTGCAAGAAATTCAGGTACGAGCAGCTATTCCTATGATGGAGCCTTTGACACAAGTTCCAGATGGAAGACAGCAACCGTAACAGTGAAACTGGAATATGATCTTAAATAAGAACAGTACAGATGTTGACATGGCAAAATAACGGATGTATATTGTATACATAAGTATGGATGACTATGTTTTGTTGGAGAAAAAACATAAAAAAATCTGAATAATTTATATGAGCAAACCTGCCGTAAGACAGGGACGCAAAGCTAAAGGGGCCCGAAAGAGCCAGCCAGTTGCCGGTCAGAACTCCGATAAGTATCTAAAAGCCCTTTTCTTTGCGTCAGTAACGTGAAGTAAGGGCTTTTTTTGAACTACAAAATGGGCAAACTTACCGCGAGGTAAGGACGCAAAGCTAAAGGGACTCTAAGAGTCAGCCAGTTACCATGAAGTAGTTTTCCGGGAGAGGAAAATGAACATGAAAAAAAGAACGAAAAATGTATTAAAAGCATTTATAGCGGCAGCAACCGTAGCAGCGCTCTCCTATACTTTCACTTTTACAAATGCATCGATAGTCAATGCCGCAAAAACAGCAGCTACAACTGCGACATCTACCGCAAAAAAGGCTGCTGAAAAAACAACTAAGACGACTGCGGTTAAGAAGGCTGAAGTAAAGAAATCCTCAAAGGTAACAGCAGTAAAGACCAGTGTGGTTAAAAAGTCTGATGAGCGGACCGGAGAGGTCAATGATAAATTGCTGTCTGAGATCAATTCACTCAGAGCATCTAAGGGGCTTGGTGCATTGAAAATGGACAGCACTCTGGTATCTATTGCAGGAACGAGATCCGAAGAAGCATCCGAAAAGTGGAGTCATGAGAGACCCAATGGTGAACAGGGAATAGATATGATAGACAGTACTCGTTGGAGAGGGGAAAATCTCTCATATGTAGTCTATCCCGGGTATGAAGGCAGCGAAAAGGAACAGGATAAAGTTGTGGAGAAGATGTTTGATAGTCTGGTAGCATCTCCTACACATTATGACAATATGGTATTCGGAAATTTCACAAAGATCGGTATAGCGACCGATATTACCGAAACATCCGAAGGTACGAAATTAACGACAGCGTACATGTTTTCAAATTGACCTACATCGAAAAAGGAACCTCTTTTTAGGGGTTCCTTTTTTGATGGTGCATGAAAGCATATGTTTAGATTATTTTGTACCAAAGATACGGTCGCCGGCATCACCAAGACCCGGGCAGATATAAGCATCTTCATTAAGCTGACGATCGAGATGTCCAACATAGATCTGGATATCGGGATGAGCCTCGTGGAGTGCCTTAAGTCCCTCAGGAGCAGCAATGATGCACATAAACTTGATCTTTACGCCGCCCTTTTCCTTGATGAAATTGATGGCATCGATAGCGGATCCGCCTGTTGCGAGCATAGGATCGGTAACGATGATGGTACGGAGGCTGATAGGATCAGGAAGCTTGCAGTAGTATGCATGGGGCTTGTGTGTCTCCTCGTCTCTGTAAAGACCGATGTGACCTACTTTTGCAGCAGGAAGGAGTCTGAGCACGCCGTCTGTCATACCAAGACCTGCACGGAGGATCGGAACTACAGCCTGCTTCTTTCCAGCGAGAACAGGGGATTTGCAGGTCTCGATCGGTGTTTCTACATCGATATCTGTGGTCTCGAGGTCGCGGAGTGCCTCGTAACCCATCAGCATGGCGATCTCATTTACCAGCTGGCGGAACTCTGCAGTACCTGTTGTCTTGTCGCGAAGTCGTGTAATCTTGTGCTGGATAAGCGGATGATCAAGGATTTCGACATTCTCAAGGTTTCTTAAATCTTCCATTTTGGTACTCCATTCTTAAATTCTTTTACAATTCTTCATTCGGGAAAACTTCACTCGAAAATTCCTTGTATATTCTAAACTTTAGTTTATTTTAGGTCAACCGAAAACCAATATGTAAAGATGTCAGGGTCAAAAGGTCAAAATCCGATTGTGCTTGCACAAAGAGGATTGAGA
>CAMVTN010000026.1 GCA_947170415.1 uncultured Lachnospiraceae bacterium
AATAAACGCATAATATACCCGTAAATGACATATATCATCTGGAGGTCTTTTATGGGTACAAAAAGTAATAAAATGTCGCTTATAGAAAAGATAAGCTATGGTTCAGGTAATATGGGAATATGCCTGGCAACAACTATTGTTTCAACATTCATGATGTATTTCTACACGGATGTGATAAAGCTGGGACTTATTCAGGTAGGAACCATCATGATGGTCGGAGGTATTGCGGACGCGATCTCAGATGTTCTTATGGGTGTTATCGTTGACAATACAAAGAGCCGTTTTGGAAAATGCAGACCGTATATTTTGTTTGGCGCGATACCAATGGCTGTGATCTGCTTTTTCATGTTTCATATACCGAGTGCTGACAGCACTACAAAGTACATATATGCGCTTGTGACATATGTTCTTTATACATTGGCATACACAGCAGTCCTCATACCGCAGAACGTGCTCCTTACAGCGATGACTGATGATTCTAAGGATCGTCTAGGTGTAAATATGTGCGGAAGTCTCGGAACAAATTTCGGACAGCTGGCGGTTGCAGCATTTGCCCTGAGTCTTGTAAAAATCCTCGGAAACGGCAATGAATATATGGGTTATGGAATAGTCGCTACTGTTTTCGGTATCGTAGGTGCGGTCCTTATCATGATCGATGGACTGAATACGAGAGAGCGTATGAATACCGAGGCAGGTCAGAAAGTAACAGCTGTGGACATGATCAAGGCAATGAAGAACGGTCCGTGGATCATCTGCGCACTTACTTCGCTGTTTACTATCGCAGTGGTAGTAATAAAATCAACTACAACAGTTTATTTTGCGGCAAATGTTCTGAAAAACTCAGGAATAGCATCAACTCTTCTTTCCATATCAAATATCATAGGAATTCCGATCACACTTACTATTCCTTTTATCGCATCAAAGATCGGAAAGAGAAATCTGGTATGCACAGGAGCTGTTTTATCAGTTGTTGGTTCTCTTGGAACATTGGTTGGAAAGGATAATATAGTTCTTGTTATCGCATTTTCAGTAATCGCATCTGTTGGACTTGCATTTATTAATGGCATTATTTATGTAATGTGTGCCGAAGCAGTTGACTATGGTGAGTGGAAAAATGGAGTCCGGATACAGGGATTTCTCATGGCGTTTATCGGATTTAGCATAAAGATCGCAAATTCATTGGTTTCGCTCCTCATCACTGCGATCCTCAATGCAGGCGGATATGTAGGAGGTGCAGCAGAGCAGACAGCTTCTGCATGCAGAGCGATCGAATTCTGCTACATAGGTCTGCCGGTAATACTGATGCTCAGTGTGGCTGTGATAAATGTTTTCTATCACCTTGATCAGAAATATCCTGAGATCCGTGCGGAACTTGAGATCAGAAGACAGGCTGCAGCCCGTGATGAGGAAGAAAATACGCAGGTAGAGGCTCTCGCTGCAGAAACAGCAAGGACTTGATGACAGGGTCAAAAGGAAAAATCGGTTATTTATAGGAGGAAAAAATGGCTACAGGTACAATGCGTTTCTATTCGGTTTGTCAGTATGGACAGGTTGAGTTTACATACGTTATCCCGAATGATTATCCGGAAGTCCTTACGGCAGGAAATCCACATTTCTCAAGACCTATGAAGACTTTATATCTTCTTCATGGTGTTACAGGAAATCACAGCGACTGGGAATATAACGGAGCAGCAGAGGATCTGGCACTTAAGTACAATCTTGCCGTGATCATGATAGCTGCAGGAAATAACTTTTATATCAATAGAAAAGCTACCGGTGGTCAGTATGAGACTTATACAGGTAAGGAAATCGTAGAGTATACGAGAAAAGTTTTTGGATTATCTGACAGACGTGAGGATACTCTGATAGGTGGACTTTCCATGGGCGGGTTTGGCGCGCTTCATACTGCTTTGGCTTACCCGGAAACATTTGGCGGAGTAGTCGCTCTTTCTTCTGCACTCATAATACATACGATCTCAAAGATGAAGCCCGGAGACAGCGATGATATTGCAAATTACGAGTATTACCGCGAGGTGTTCGGGGATCTCGAGACTCTGCCGGAGTCAGATAAGAATCCTGAAGTTCTTTACAAGAAACTTGCAGCAGAAGGGAGAAAGATACCGGAAATCTATATGGCGATCGGAACAGAGGATTTCCTTTATAGCGAAAATCAGATCATGCGTAAGTTTCTTACAGAGGAAAAAGCGGATTTTAAGTATGAAGAAGGTCCGGGAATACATGACTGGAATTTCTGGAATAAATATATATTTAACGGCGTGGATTACATTCTTGAAAAGATCGGACAAAGGTAAGACGAGATGGATCATAAGGAATTAAATACAGAGCAGTTTTTGTCAAATGATCCGGTTCTTTTACCTGAGGGGATGCCGGAACCGGTGGTAATGCTTAATGGGAAATGGTGTCTGAATTTTCATGCGCCTCATGCAAAGAGCGTATCTTTCACATATGCGGATCAGGAAATTGACTGTGTTAGGAATGATGCTGGTGTGTGGCAGGCGGAGCTGCCTTTTCAGAGCGGCGTAAATTATATACTTCTAAAGGTCGACGGGGCTGAAATTTTGACGCCGTATCTGCCGATCGGATATGGATATTCAAGACCGTGTAATTATATTGAGCTTCCGGACGCCGATGAGTTGTTTTATACAAGGCAGGACGTTCCTCAGGGACGGGTAAGCATAGAGTATTTCAGGTCATCTGTTACGGATGAGTGGGAGAGATGCCTTGTTTATACTCCGTATGGATATGACAGCAGCGACACACAGTATCCCGTTCTCTATCTCCAGCATGGACATGGAGAAAATGAGATTGGATGGTGCACTACAGGTAAACTTCCTGTGATCCTTGATAATCTCATTGCAGAAAAGAAATGTACACCGTTTGCTGTCGTAATGAACTGCGGAATGGTTCAGGTTCGACGCGATGGCAGGAGACTCGTGGATTTTAAGGCATTTGATGAGTTTCTATTGAATGATGTGATTCCGTTTATCGAGAGTCGGTACAGAGTTGGCGGATCTCGTGAGATGAGGGCTCTCGCCGGTCTTTCAATGGGATCACTGCAGACATCCATAAGCGGTTTTACACATCCGGAACTCTTTTCGTCTTTGGGTATTTTCAGCGGATTTCTGCATGACTGGATACAGGCATCAGAGCTTGATATGGTAGATCGGGCTCCGAGTGACGATAGTCATCTCAGGTTCCTTGAAGAATTACAGGACAAGGATGTATTTCAGGTATTTTTCAGAGCGATCGGGGATGAGGATCCGTTTCTTGATTATTTTGAAAAGGATAATGTGATCGTTGAGAAAAGCGGCATAAGTGAAGTGCGAAAGATATATAAGGGTACTCACGACTGGAATACGTGGAGGATGTGTATCAGGGATTTCGCACTGCTGATTTTCAAATAATTAAAAAAAGAGCTCTCTACAGAAATAGAATGGATAAGTGTTTATGACAGCTTTATATCAGGTTGAGAAGTTTGAAAATAACCAGGTGCCTATCAAGATCTATGTTCATGATTTTGAGGGAGAGAATATCTATACTCCGCTCCACTGGCACAGAAACATAGAATTTAATCTTGTAACAGAAGGCAGGGTCATGAGCTATGTTGATGGGGAGCAGGTCATAAAAGTGGCTGATGAGTGGAATGTGATCAATTCGACAGTCATACATTCAGATCATTTTTATAAAAAGACTGATATTTTTAAGGGCGTGACGGTGCAGATATCAAAGAGTTTCCTTGATAACTGGCTTGGAAAGGATGTTTGGCTGGAAGCTCCTGAAAAGGGGAGCGTGGACTACGAAAGAGTCAGAGAACTCATGCTTGAATTTGGAGAGCTCGAGAAAAATAAAAATCTGAATAATGGTGCAGCGGGGGAAAAAGAAGCAGCGCACGTGAAATGGAACCTGAAACACAGTTCGGATTCTACACCTGAAGATCTTGCGTTTTGGGGTGACAATAGCAGTACAGCGATAAAGCTTAAAAAGATGGAGCTGCTATTCCGGTTTTTACAGGTTATAAACGTTAGCTGTATTTCAGAGGAAAAGAATGCGGCAAAAAGGGGAAAGTCTGAGGCAGCGGTAAAGGATGTGCTTAATTACATAGAGGAGCACTATTCAGAAAATATCACGCTGGCGCAGGTTGCAGAGGTATTCAATTATTCTTCTGCACACTTATCCAGATCTTTCAGAGGCCATGTAGGCAGCAACTTCCATGACTATCTGCAAAATATCCGGCTGTCTCACAGCGTGGAGATGCTTCGGAAAAATCCGGATGAAAAGCTTCTCGACTGCGCGATGAAGAATGGTTTTTCAAACGTGAAATCATTTATAAATGCTTTCCACAGAGCTTTTGGATGTACACCCTCGGTATGGGTAAAAAATGGAATGAAGTAGGGTTATTATGGCATATTTAACAATGGAATTTTCGTCTAAGTCATTATTTAGAAATGTTGAGATAAAGGCATTTCTGCCGACTGATGGTGTCAGCGGAGTACAGTGGGAGGCTCCTTTCAGGACCTGCTATTTCCTGCCGGGATATAGCCTCGATGCTGCTGGGATACTGACTTATATGAATCTCAGAAAGCAGTGTGAACTAAAGGGAATGGCGATCATCCTTGTTGATGGCTGCAATTCGTTTTATATAGATCATCCGGAGAGAAATGAGAATTTTTCTGCTTTTATCGGTAAAGAACTGATTGAAGAAACAAGAAAGATACTTCCTTTGTCAAAAAACAGGGAAGACACATATATAGCCGGAATCTCCATGGGAGGTTATGGTGCGCTTTATAACGGTCTGAAGTACAGAGATGTCTTTTCTAAGATCGCGGCATTTTCTCCTGCTGTAGATCCGAAGCATCTTCTGTGCAGTTTTCCGGAGATAGGTTTCAGACCGGAGGTTTATAAGAGCTATTTTGGATCTGATGAAGAGTATATCGGAAGTGAGAAGGACCTTTTCAGTGAATATCCAAGACATAAGGCAGATGAAAACATGCCTGAAGTTTTTATAACCTGCGGAAATGGTGACGGACTTGTATTTGATGCAGTAAAGAGATTTGACAGCTTGCTTTCGGAAAATGAGATATCTCATGTTTTTGTCGAGACAACAGGTAATCACGAGTTTGATGTCTGGGAAAGAATGACAGATAAGGCATTTTCTTTCCTCGCAGGAATAGAGGAGAAAACGAAGGACAGACTGGTATTGGGGTTTTGAGGTTTTATAAATGACACATCAGGAAATTATAGATAAGATAAAGGCTTATCATCCGAAAATCGATGAGAGCGTGACATGTGACGGTTTTAAGGCGGGTAATCCGTCAGATGAGTGTACAGGAATTGTTACTGCGATCGTGCCGACCATTGACGCGATCGAGAAGACGGCAGAGCTCGGAGCAAATCTGCTCATAGTTCATGAGCCGACTTTTTATATGACGCCGGATTACACGGACTGGCATACGGATTTTGAGAATGAGACTGTGAATGAGAAGAAAAGGCTCATTGAAAAATACGGTATCACCATATGGCGCGATCATGACCATATGCATGCTCATAAGCCTGACAGTATTTTTACCGGAGTCATAAAGAGACTTGGATGGGAAGATTACATGATAGAGAACGTGAATGTTCCGATGTTTTTCCCTTTTGAGATTCCGGAGATGACGGTTGGGGAGATGGGACGCTTTCTTACTGATAAGTTTATGCTGAACGGTCTCAGATTTATTGGAAATCCTGAGGATAAGCTGCATAAGGTTGCGATAATAGCCCATCTCTGCCCCGGGATCCTTGGAGCTGAAGGGGAAGATGAAAACGGTAATTATCACGACTATGCGACATCTATCATTAAAGAACTTGAGAACGGTGGTTATGACGCGGTTATTCCGGGAGAGATAATCGAGTGGAATCTCCTGTCATATATCCGGGATTCTGCAAGGCTTGGCAGGAGTAAAGCCTGCTTTAATGTGGGTCACTTTAGTCTGGAAGAGCCGGGAATGGAGTACGCGGCAGAATGGATCCGCGAACTTGTCCCGGAGGAAATCCCGGTGCATTATGTGAGGGTAGAAGAGATATATTCATATAGTTGATCAAAACAAGGACTTTGGTACATACAATATATCAAAGTCCTTTGTTGTATTCTTGTTATAAACGGTGTCAGATAGTAAATTCTGCATATTGATCGGAAGTGGTACTTAGAGGTCCGTCGCCAGGTTCGAGGCTTTTGGCATAGCTGAATTCATCGGATGACAGTATGCTCTGAATGTTCTGGTACAGGATATCGAGAAGCTCTATAAAGTCACGGATGACTTCTCTCGGGGTGATCTTTGAGTCGGCACCGATACGTCCGAATTCGATCTTTATGAAATCGGCAAGTGATTCATCTGAAATATTATTTTCATATCCGTAGAGATCTGCATGAATATCAGCGAGTTTTCCTACGAGGACCAGCATTTCTTCTGCAGTGAGCGGATCTAAACGGATGACAGGGGCAAGCATATCGCGGGCTCCCTCGACCGAAAATTTACCTTCCTGCAAACGGGAACGGAGAGCTTCATAGCTGTAAACTCCGCGTCTCCTGTCTTCGATACACTGTGGAGTTCCGCACATGATAATACCGAGATACTGTGCCTTTCCCTGCAATGTATCGTTGTACATAGTCAGTATCTTTTCATAGTTATACTGGCGTGTGATCGAGTTTGGTATCTTGTAGATATTTACCAGTTCATCGATCATTATCATCATTCCGCTGTAACCGGCTTTCTTTAAGAACCATGCAAAGAGCTTTAAGTATTCGTACCAGTCATCATCAGTGATTATGATGGTTACACCAAGCTCCTGACGGGCCTCTGTTTTTGTATTATACTCGCCGCGAAACCACTTGATGACTTTTCCCTTTGTTTCTTCGTCACCCGTTACATAGGACTGATAATACATGGTAAGGAGACGGGCAAAGTCGAAACCGTGAACCAGCTCGTTCATGGAATAGATGACCTGCATGATCTTCTTTTCTACGGCAGAAGAAAGTGCGGGATCATCCGGTGTCATACCGTTTTCCTGAAGGGTTTCAGCCTGTACGGCGCTGATCCATCGGTCGAGGATGAGTGTCAGAGCGCCGCCCTCCGGTCGTGTCTTAGTGGACATGTTTCTAAGTAGCTCTCTATAAGTAGCGAGACCCTGACCGCGTGTGCCCTGCAGCCTCCGCTCAGGAGAAAGGTCTGCGTCTACAACTACAAAACCTCTGTCCATCACATAATTTCTGATAGTTTGCAGCAGAAAGCTCTTTCCGCTTCCGTATCTGCCGGATATAAAGCGGAAGGATGCACCGCCTTCACTTATCACATCAACGTCATGGAGAAGTGCCTGTATTTCCGAAGCTCTGCCGACTGTTACATAGGGGAGACCTATGCGCGGGACTACACCGCCTTTTAATGAATTTATAAGAGTACCGGCAATTCTTTTCGGTACCTTCTTTCTGATCTCCATTTATAAAAACCTCCAAAAACACGAGATAAAACAAAAAATTATGTAAACCATTCTGCGATTTAAATCAGTTTTCAGGCATAAGTTCCTGTAATTCCGAGATATAGTCTTCGATAAGTTCAGGCTCGTCTCCGTTAAATTCTATTATCGTATCACCGATGATATCCATCATTTTTTCGTTTATATCATCGCAGAGCATGTTAAGCATCAGACGATGTTCCTGTACGTATTCTTTCCACGGCAGGTCATGCAGAAGAGCATTAAGTACAAAAAATTCATCATTAGATAGCGGAAGATCATGAGCCGGAGAATTTACAGAGTTATGTAAATCTTTTGGCACATTGTCTAAACTTGCGGTTTCCGTAGGATCACTGCCAATATTTGGAGTTTCAGGCATTAGATCAAGAACAGAAAAAACAGGTTTATCAAGATTATGTAAACTTGAATCTGATATATTTTTGTTAATTGATTCTGTGAATATTTCTTCTTCATTCTCCGGGATGAGTAGAGAATCCCTTGTCCTTGCTGCATCCATACGGATGGAATCAAGTATTGACAGATCTATATCAACACGAGGACGTGCCGCTCTTTCCCGTTCGAGTAAGAGTTTATCAATTACCCAGCTGATCTCTTCAGAAAAGGCATCACTCATGAGGCGTCTCTTGATCGAATGTCCGAATCCGGTTTTCTCACGGAGAATACGGTCAGTCTCATGACAGAGATCACCGAGAGTTTTGCTTTTTTCAGAGGAGCGGCTGTAGGCTTCACGGGACCAACGCCCTTTTACGCACCTGTAAAGGCACAGAGGACTTATTTTGTAGAGATGATCCTCGTGCTTCAGGTGGTCATAGAACACTGCATTCCTAAAAAGGCTTATCGGAAATACTCCGCGACGACCAAAACAATATTCAAATAAAGAGTCGCGATTGAGCCGTTTTGCAACACCTGATAACTCACTAAGCATTTCGATAATGGCGGATTTTACAAGCTCCGGATCCTTTTTGTATAAAGGCGACTTTTCTATCGCATAGGATGACATGGTACAAACAGCCTGAAACACCTCATCATCTGTTACAGGGGCTGTATCAGGGTCTGTCTCATCAATATCGCTGTCATCTTTTTCACCAAGCAGAACTAAAAACCTGTTTTCTGCATCAGAAAAAAACTGCATAAGGATCGACACGGCAGAGTCCATATCCACGCTGAAATACTCTGCAGCATAGGACTTATCAAGGTTGTAATAAATGATATAATCCCTGATCCACCGCCTGAGATAATCGCGCAGATTTTCGTCCTTGGCGCCATACAAGGTATCTATAGCTTTCAAGATCTCAAAGCCCGATTCCGGAGTAACTCCGATACCGTTCAGGATTTCATAAATATACACATATATAAAGGATAACTGCGGCTCGGCGTCATACTGTCCATTGCGAAATCTCGTCCTGAAAGAAAAGTATCCGCGGAGCTCATCATCCTTCATATCCCTGTAGGTAGGAAAATAGCGACGGAACACCCTGTTATACTCAAAGTCATCCGTGTAATCGGCAGCAAACAGAGCCTGTTTATAAAAGTACCAGCTGTCGGGCTTTGGAAATGTATGAACTTCCTTTGCGATGTTTTTCATCAACCGGAGTTTTTCGGGAAGCTGGACTTTTTCCCGGTCCGGGCGATCTTTGCGAATAGGCAGAGCTTCGTCCTGATAACCTCTGACAACCCGGATATCTGTGAAATTGTCGGATGAGTGTTCATTATTCATGTATGTTTCGCCTTTCAAATGATTATTGTAGCATGAGAAGCAGCATTTGAATATAAAAATCGAACACATATTCATTATAAATAAAATTTATTACCGGTGATTGATTATTCTTAAGCATAAAATGTGCTAAATTGTTTGACTACGAGTAATAAGAGAGATTATATTGTACCTAGTCCTACTAAACATGTAGGAAAAGAAAAAATTGGCAGAGGAGATATTATGAAATCAGGATTCGTGAAAAAAGTTCTGGCAATTGCGCTTGCAGTGACCATGGCTGCATCGCTGTCAGCGTGCGGTGGAAAAGATCCGGTGGTTGAAAACGGAAAAAGTGAAGTTGCGGCTGCAAATGGAAGCGAGGAGAGCGGAGCCTCAACAGCCGGTGACGCAAGTGCAGAGAGCACCGGTGGAAGTGACAGTACGTTTACATACGCTATCAACGGAGATCCGGGAGAGTCGGTAAATGTTATCACGAGCAGCAGCAGATGGGATCTCTCAACTGTGAAGCTCATATATTCCCCGCTCTATATGTACAATGCCGATGGAATCAATTATTTCCTTGCAACAGAATACAGCACAGATGATAACCTTACATATACATTTAAGCTCAGAGATGATGTGAAGTGGTCTGATGGAGAACCGTTTACAGCAGATGATGTTGTATTCACATATACAGAGATGGAGAAAGAGGAAAACCTCGGATGGGCATATTCACAGCTCGTATATGATGAGGGAACGGTAAAGGTTGAGAAGGTTGACGATTACACAGTATCATTCACCTTCCCCTTTGAGACACCGACCGCGCTTGAGATGCTGAGTCAGATCTTTATCATGCCGGAGCACATCTATAAGGATGTGACAGACTTTGAGCACAATGATTACAACATGAATTCCATAGGTACAGGCCCTTATCAGGTAGTTGAGTATGTACCGGGTTCTTATGTGAAGTTTAAGAGAAATGAGTACTACTTCAAGGGCGTACCTTCAATAGAAAATGTTGTATTCAGGATCATCGAAAACTCCGATACAGCACTTCTCGCAGTTCAGAGCGGTGAGGTAGACGCATATCAGGCAATCCCGTCAGAAGTTGAAAAGATCGATCTTGAGGCAAATAATCTCAAGACCTACTCATATTCTGAGGGTCGTGTAGGATATCTCATGATAAATGCAAAGAACGTGCCGGATCAGAAGGTCAGACAGGCAATCCTTTATGCTCTTAATAAAGATGATATGAATAAGGCAAGTTATCTGTCTGATGAGTTTTATCTGACACCTTATACGTTCCTTCCTCCTACGAGCGGATTTTACACAGAAGATGTAGAAAAGTACGAGCAGAACGTCGATAAGTCAAAGGAACTTTTAAAAGAAGCCGGTGTTACAGATCTTACATTAAAGGTTGGCTACACAGGAACTGATAATGCACAGTCTGCACAGGCGCTTCTCGTTCAGGAACAGCTTGAAAATGTAGGAATAAAGGTTGAGCTTGATGCAGCTGATTCAACAGCGCTTTCAGCTCAGATGAAGAATCCGGATAACGATTATGATCTCTATTTCGGCGGCTATATCATGGGAATAGATCCGGATACCTTTGCAAGCCTTTTTGAGAGCGGAGCAGCTTATAATTACATGTTCTATGATGAGCCTTCTATAGATAAGCTTTTTGATGAGGGCAGAAACGAAAAAGATGAAGCAAAGAGAAAAGAGATTTACAATAAGCTCCAGGCGGCTATTCAGGACATCGCAACATTCTATCCTATTGTTTCAAACAATAAGATCCTCGTTGTAAATAAGAGGATCACGGGTATCGAAGATGCTGCACTTGTTCCGGTATATACGTTTGAGGACGCATCATTTCTTAAGATAGCAGAATAAATATGATGCATCCGGGTTCAAAAGGTACAGATCTTTTTGTGATTACACAAAACAGGTTTGTACCTTTTACCCGTTTTTATGAAATTTCAGGGGGAATCTGATCATATGGGAAAATATATAGCGAAACGGATCTTGAACGCTATCCCGTTATTATTGTTGATAACAATTATATGTTTTACGCTGATCTCGCTTGCACCGTACGATGCAGTGGATGCAATGACTACACCAAAGATGTCAGATGAGCTGGTGATGCTTATCCGACAGAAATATGGATACGATAAACCGCTCTATATCAGGTATTTCAGATGGCTGGACGGTATAGTGAACGGAAATTTCGGCTATTCGATCGTTAACGGTACCAGTATTTACAATGATCTGATGGCAAGGATACCTAATACGATACGTCTGGTACTGCCTTCATACCTTACGGCATACATATTGGCAATCATACTGGGACTAATCGCAGGTGCAAATAAAAATAAGCTCGCAGACAGGATCATCGATGGCTTTTCATCCGTGAGTCTTGCAATCCCTACATTCTGGATAGCACTTATCCTGATATATATCTTTGGATATAAATACAGGCTTTTGCCAATACTTGGAATGAACACTGTAGGAAAAAGCGGTGCGGAGGATTATCTGAAGCACTTTATACTGCCGTATGCCGTTCTTGTATTTGCGTTTCTGCCGGGAAATATCAGATATGTAAGATCGGCTACGATAACGCAGTTTTCGGAAGATTATGTAATGGTTCAGAAAGCATTTGGTGCGAGCAGAACTGAGATCATGTTTTCACATGTTATGAAAAATGTACTGCTCCCGGTTGTGACCCGACTCGGAATGGCGCTTCCGACGCTTATAACCGGTGCTGTTATAACAGAATCTGTATTTGGATGGCCCGGAGTTGGACCATATTTTGTAAAAGCGGTTCAGGGAATGGACTATCCGATCATTATGGTCATGCTGGTACTGTCATCGACAATGGTTATTCTCGGAAATCTGCTGTCGGACATTCTTTATTGCGTTGTAGATCCGAGGATAAGGGGGTGACAGGCTGTGAACAGATGGAAAAGGATAAAAAAGGCGTTCTTAAACGATAAGGGCGCGATCGTATCAATTAGTTTTTTGATATTGCTTGCAGTGATCTCACTCATTGCACCGATACTTCCGCTAAATCCGAATAAGACAGATATACTTCATCTTTTGGAGGCGCCATCGGTAAATCACTGGTTTGGAACGGATGAGGTCGGACGTGATTATCTCGCGCGCATCATATATGGCGGACGGATCTCGCTTGTAGTAGGTATCCTTGCTATGGTTATGAGTACGGTTATCGGTGTTTCGGTAGGAATGGTATCCGGATTTTTCGGAGGTATCGTAGACAGCGTACTGATGAGGATAGTAGATGTCATACAGTCGATACCGTGGCTGATACTTGTAACCGTTGTAGGCATATTTATGAAGAAAGGACTTCTCTCGATCATTGTTGTTATCGGATTTTTTTCATGGATGGAAATAGCGAGACTGGTAAGAGCAGAAGTTAAATCACTAAAGGAAAGAGATTATATACAATACGCTTCTTTTGCGGGGATCGGCGCGTTAAAAGTCATTTGCAGACACCTGATACCGGCAGTTATGCCTACTATCATAGTTGCAGCTTCATCGGGAATAGCTAATGCGATCATGACAGAGTCGGCACTGAGTTTTCTTGGGATTGGTATACAGGAACCCTTGTCATCATGGGGAAAGCTTTTACAGACGGCGCAGAGCAATCTCCAAAATGCAGTGTATATGGCGATAATCCCGGGCTTTTTGATAGTTCTCACGATATTTGCTTTTAATAAGATTGGAAATCTCCTGAGGATATATCTGGAACCAAGAGTATCGGAGGATTTGGCATGAGTGGATTGACAAAGATACTGGATATCGAAAACCTGAATGTTTCTTTTTACAGTGATTCGGTAAAGACAAAAGTGGTCAAAGATATCAGTCTTGAGGTTTATGACGGAGAAATACTGGCTATAGTTGGTGAATCCGGCAGCGGAAAAAGTGTAGCGATGAAGTCTGTTATGGATCTTTTACCCGTATATGCAAAGGTGAGTGCAGACAGATTTCTTTTTGAAGGAAAGAAGTTCCTGGAGATCAAGGGTAAGGAAAAGAGGCAGATACTTGGCAATGACATTGCAATGATCTTTCAGGATCCAATGACTGCACTGAATCCGGTGAAAAAGATAGGCGATCATCTGATCGAAAATATCAGAAGACATAACAAGATGTCAAAAAAGCAGGCGGAGAGTCTTGCGATAGAAATGCTGGAAAGGGTAGGTATACCTTCTCCTGAAAAGAGAATGAAACAGTACCCGCATGAATTTTCCGGCGGTATGAGGCAGAGAGTCCTGATCGCCATGGCGCTTTGCTCACGTCCGAGGCTGCTCATAGCAGACGAGCCTACAACAGCGCTCGATGTGACGATACAGGCACAGATATTGAAGCTGCTAAAGAATCTGCATGAGACAGAGAAAATGAATATAGTGCTGATAACACATGATCTTGGCGTGGTCGCAAGTATTGCGGACAGGATCGCTGTGATGTACGGCGGAAGGATCATGGAAACCGGCACAAAGGATGAAATCCTGTATAACGCACAGCATCCTTATACAAAAGCATTATTAAAGGCGATACCCGGAACAGAAAACGGGAAAAAGTGTAAACTTGAGCCTATACCGGGTTCTGTACCGCAGATGAAGGATATGGAAAGCGGATGTCCTTTTTATTCCAGGTGTGAGCACGCAGGTGAAGCGTGTCTCTGTGAATTTGGTGCAACACACGATTACTCTGATACGCATAAATCGTACTGTATGAATGATCTAAAGCAATTAAACGAGCGGGGGGCCTGATGTGGAACATTTAATAGAAGTTGAAGGATTATATAAACATTTCCCCGTAAAGACTTTCTGGGGACGAAAAAAAGGCGCAGTAAAGGCCGTGGACGGTGTTTCTTTCTATATTGATAAGGGAAAGACTGTGGGGCTTGTCGGTGAGTCCGGATGCGGAAAATCTACGCTTGGAAAGACCATTATAAGGATGAATGATGTTACGGCGGGCAGGATACTTTTTAATGGCGAAGATATTTCCAAGGTTAAAGGCAGGAAGTTAAAAGAAATTCATTCTAAAATGCAGATTATTTTTCAGGATCCGTATTCGTCGCTTGATCCTCATATGACTGTTAAGGACATAATCGCAGAGCCTTTAAGAGTATACCGGAAGCTGTCTGAGGCAGAGATCGTTAAGGAAGTTTCAGATCTTTTGGAGCAGGTAGGACTGCGGGCTGATGATATGAAAAAATATGCCTATGAGTTTTCCGGCGGTCAGAGGCAGAGGATAGGTATAGCGAGAGCGATATCCGTAAAACCGGAATTTATTTTATGTGATGAGCCTATCTCTGCACTTGATGTGTCGATACAGGCACAGGTCGTGAACCTCTTAAAGGAATTGCAGGAAAAATATAAACTGACATATCTTTTCGTAGCACATGACCTTACGATGGTTCATCATATCGCAGACGTGATAGCTGTTATGTATCTCGGTAAGATCGTAGAGATAGGCAGTAGTGACGATGTTTATTTCAATCCGAAGCATCCGTATACGCAGGCACTTATGAAAGCAGTTCCCAAAATCGAAAAAGACAAGGTATTGGATCTAAACAGGGATATTCTTGAGGGTGATCTCCCGAGTCCTCTTGATACGCAGAAAGGCTGCAGCTTTTGCGGCAGGTGTCCATATGCGGAAGAAATATGCAAGGTCAACGTACCTGAATTAAAAGACGACGGAACCGGTCACAGAACAGCTTGCTTTATGCACAAAAAAATGCAAAAAAATGAAATAAAATTTGCATAGTGTTTCAAGAAAAATACTATAATTAATCGTAAATATGGTACCATTAGAATTGCGAAGGCTTCGTAAGAAGCGGAGCGATTCGTGTCATCTGACAGGGTCAAAAATAAAGAGATTGTGCGGGTACAAAAAGTTGAATAGAGGGAGGTACGGCTGTGGTTAATATACGCGAGATTACAGAGGATACATTTTGGCTTGGCGGAAGCGACAGGAGACTTGCTCTTTTTGAAAATCTGTTTCCGTTACCTGACGGCGTATCCTACAACAGTTATTTGATTCGTGACGAAAAGAATGTTCTTTTTGATACGGCGGATGCTTCTATTGCAGGGCAGTTCCTGGAAAATCTCGGAGGTGCGCTGGATGGTGAGAAACTTGACTATCTCGTGATACTCCACATGGAACCTGACCATTGTGCGGAAATCGCGGATGTAATTACACGTTATCCTGATGTGAAACTTGTGGGAAGTGTACAGACATTCAAATTTTTAGATCAGTTTTTCTCAGGACTTGATAAATGTGAGCGCATGATAATGAAAGAGGGAGATACTCTTTCCACAGGAAAGCACACCTATCACTTTATCACAGCGCCAATGGTGCATTGGCCGGAAGTCCTGATGGCATATGATGACCATACAAAGGTACTTTTCTCGGCAGACGCATTTGGCACATTCGGAGCACTGGACGGCGGAATATTTGCCGATGACCACGATTTTGAGAAAGAGTATCTGGACGAAGCACGCCGCTATTATTCGAACATAGTTGGAAAGTACGGTCCGCAGGTGCAGGCAGTGCTTAAAAAGGCAGCAGGTCTTGATATAGGAATGATCGCGCCTCTCCATGGTCCGGTCTGGAGAGAAAATATACCGTGGTTCATTGATAAGTATCAGAAGTGGAGCACATATACGCCGGAAGATGATGAAATCGTCGTGATCTACGGCAGCTTGTATGGACATACAGAAAGTGCGGCTGAGACTGCAGCTGCACATCTGCGAGGCAAGAGCGGCACAAGTGTAAAGGTATATGATGTATCAAAAACACATACATCATATCTGATATCAGAAGTATTCCGGGCATCGAAGATCGTGCTTTTCTGCCCGACATACAACAATGGAATTTATCTGCCAATGGCAGCATTTCTCCATGATCTGGCAGCTCTAAACGTCCAGAACAGGACCTTTGCTCTGGCAGAAAACGGTACGTGGGCTCCGGCAGCGGGCAAACTTATGAAGGAAGAGCTGGAAAAGCTTAAGAATGTGACAGTTTTGGAAGATGTGCTCACGATAAAGAGTGCGCTTCATCCTTCAGATGCAGCCAGACTTGAAGAATTTGTAGATGCGGTTGTAAAGGGATAAGATAAATAGAAATAATAAACGGTTCCGGCACTATGTTTTAAGTGCCGGAACCGCTTTTGACTTAAGATCAATCTTCCTGTCCTGTGTAGGTGCAGACTTTTCTGCTTCGATTGTTTTTAACGTCATCCGCGATGATGTCGTAGGTTTTTCCGATCTCAACGACTTTCATCGGGATGTCATTCAGTTCAAATCGGCGTGATGCACCGACCTTCTTAAAATCTTCTTCGAAAGGATAGATAGTTACAAAAATATCCTTGTCCAGATCACGGACATTCATAGAGTATGTTCGTGTGGTTTCATTTCCATCTTCATCGATGTATCCTGCAGTGAAATCCTTTAGATAACGATAGCTGATGCCTACCTGCTCTTCTACATAATGAACAAAGGTAAATGAGTGCTGGCATTCTACGTCGATAAAAATATTTTTTGTATTGTGCTCTTTACAATAGGTAAAAGGTGAATCCGCACCGAAAGAGCTCTTGTTAGTTAAGGAACATAGATAATCTCTGTCTTTTCCCCATACCGCAAAGCTGTAGATCGGGTGCTGGGTGCGTCTGAAATCCGGACGCTTCAGAGCGACCTTTCCGATGACTCCGGTCTTGCAGGGGGTCTTTTTTATATCAAATGTCTTTCCACTGCAGAAATCCCAGTTAAAGGTCGGGATGAGTATAGTTCCCTCGGGGCCGATTATATCGATGATGCTGTCGATGAGGACGTTCATATCGGTACTGTCCTCGTGCTCCGCGCAGGTGTAGAGGAGTGTCTTTATATCGGATGAGATCCACACACTGTCACCCTTTTCGAGACCGAAGTGTGAAGCAATATCTTTTAATGGTACATAGTTATTCATTGGTAAAATCCTTTCCATTAATAAAAGGCTATATTCATATCGCATTTGCCGTCGATACCGTCGACAGTTCCCTTGGAGGTATACTGCCAGATCCGCATTTCATAAGGAAAATACGGAGTAATGGAGTCATCGGAAATATAGCCTGCAAACCACTTTTGGTAGTCCTCAAGCTGTGTCATGTCGAGAAGCATGAGGTAGGTCTTGATATTTCCGTATATCATGGGCGTGTAGCCTGCTTCACTGATACGGTCGCAGAAAGCGATAGTGTTTTTAGTGAACTGCTCAGTGGAAAGTCCGTTAGTTCGGGGCTTACTGTCAGCATGTTCGACTTTTTCCAGGTCGTACGCGATGGGACAGGTTATATTTATGCCGTCGAGAACCTCGAGAACCGCGTTGGCTTCTTCTATGGCCTCTTCCTCGTTTACTGCCTGACTGAAAAAATAGGTTCCTATTTGGATTCCTGCAGCAGAGGCTCCTTCAACATTTGACTTAAATGTTTCATCCATGACGATCTTGCCGGAACTGTATCCGCGGACACCGGCGCGTATATATGCGAATTTTACTCCATCGGCAGCGACCTTTTCCCAATCTATCGTGCCGTTATATTTGGAGATATCGATTCCCTTTATGCCAACAGAGGCATCGTTTTCGATGTACTCGACTTCACCTTTATCATTTAGGACGAAACTCTCATCCGGATGTCCGTGGAGCTTCAGATCATAATTAATATCATAAAAATGAAAGCTTCCTTCATCGGTAAGTATCAGTTCATCCGGGAAAAAGTATTTAAGGATCTGGGTGGTGGAAAGACCTTCCTGAGCCATCTCCTTGAGCTTTGCTTTAAAAAGAGCACCTGTGCTCGTCTCTTTAAGCACCTTATTCTGCTTCGTGAGAAGCTGATTTGCTGTAATTAAGCGTGAATACTCTGCATCTGTTTCGGAAAGATCTGACGAAACAGAGCTGAGGGATCTATTTTCTTTGGCGTCAGAAAAAAATGTATGATCTTTTTTTATGACGAGCGTCAGTGAAATAATGAGCAGAACAACTGATGTAAACGTCATAAGCACAGAGTAGATCGCAAGTTTCCGGATCCGCCTATTGCGTTTGTTTTCCATAAAATACATTATATCATGATGGCAGGATAAAAAGTACATTTGGCCTTTACTAATGACACGAATTGCTTCTTTTTTGTGCAAGTTCAATCGGATTTTTTACTTTTGAACCTGTCATCATATTATGATCTACGCATTTATGTTATAATGCATCAGATATATATTGTGTTATTGAAACGAGGTTTGTTTTGACAAGAGAAGAGATTTTTGAAAAGATCACAATAATTTTTCGTGAGGAATTTGACGATGATACATTGGTGATCGTTGATGAGTCAAATGCGGAAGATATTGAAGACTGGGATTCTCTGGCGCATGTAGAGCTGGTAATGACCATGGAGAAGGAATTTAAGATGAAATTCAATATCCGTGAGGTAGGTGCTCTGAAAAATGTCGGAGAGATGGTTGATCTTATTCAGAAGAAACTGGAAGAGAAATGAATCATTACAAATACGAAGAAATCGAAATAGGTCATGAAGAGTCCTTTAGTGTAACGCTAACTGAGGAAATGATGGATTCTTTCCGAAAGATTACGGGAGATGTGAATCCGCTTCACGCAGATGATGATTTTGCAAGAGAAAAAGGATATAACGGAAAGGCTGCTTTTGGAATGCTGACAGCATCTTTTTTATCAACTCTTGCCGGCGTTTATCTGCCGGGTGAGAACAGTCTTATCCAAAATACTGAAGTAAAATTCATGAAGCCGGTCTATCCCGGACAGACTCTCACCATAAGCGGAACAGTAAGCGAGAAGAATGATGCATACCATGCGATGAAGCTGAAGATCGCTATTCGCAATGATAAAAATGAGAAGGTTCTGAGAGGGACCATGCAGGTCGGAGTACTATAGATCGATGAGGCGAGAAAGGGGTTCGTATGGACGAAGCTATCAGAGAACTGCAAAGTATCATTGATAATGGAAAGCGTATCGTATTTTTCGGAGGCGCGGGAGTGTCGACTGAAAGTGGCATCCCGGATTTTCGCTCTGTTGATGGATTATATCATCAAAAGTATGATTATCCGCCGGAGCAGATCCTGAGCCACACTTTCTTTATGAGAAAACCAGAAGAATTTTATCGTTTTTATAATGATAAGATCCTGATGGTCGGTGCTGATCACAGACCGGAACCGAACGCTGCACATAAGAAACTTGCGGAACTTGAAAAGGCAGGAAAGCTTACTGCTGTTGTTACTCAGAATATTGATGGTCTCCATCAGGCGGCAGGAAGTAAGACAGTATACGAACTTCACGGTTCCACGCTTCGTAATTACTGCATGAAGTGCGGAAAGAGCTTTGATCTTGATTATATGATCAACTATAAGGGTGCTGTGCCGGAGTGTGATGAGTGCGGAGGCACAGTAAAGCCTGATGTGGTTCTTTATGAGGAAGGGCTTGATTCCCAGACTATGGAAAACTCTATAAGAGCGATTTCAGAGGCTGACGTACTCATAATCGGCGGCACAAGCCTGGTAGTATATCCGGCAGCAGGACTTATTGATTACTTCCGTGGAGACAAGCTGGTACTTATCAATAAGGGAGCAACATCGAGAGACAGTGCGGCTGATCTCGTCATAACCGACAGCATAGGAAAAGTACTCGGAAGCATTGAGGTACACTGATAAATGGATATTCAGACAGGCTGTAAAGTCAGAATGAAAAAGAAGCATCCGTGCGGCGCAGATACATGGGAAGTCCTTCGCACAGGCGCGGATTTTCGCATAAAATGTACAGGATGCGGCAGGCAGGTAATGATCCGTAGAGACGCGTTTGAAAAAAATATTAAAGAAGTTCTTGAACAGGATTGAGATCTGTGTTACAATGCCGACTTGTGATATATCCTTGTTCATGCTCATGCATGAGCCAGAAGACCAAAAGGAGGAAAAATAATGAACAAGTATGAGTTCACCGTTGTAATCAACGGAAAGCTTGAGGAAGACGCCAAGAACGAGGTGCTCGGTAAAGTTAAGGCACTGGTTGAGCGTTTTGGTGGCGAAATCAAGAACGTTGACGAGTGGGGCAAGAAGAGATTTGCCTATGAGATCCAGAAGATGAAGGAAGGTTACTATACTTTCATCAAGTTCGAGGCAGAGCCCACAGCACCGGCTGAAATTGAGAATCGTATGCGTATAATGGACAATGTCGTACGTTATCTCATCGTGTCTGACGAGCTGGCAGATGTACAGCCTGCTAAGAAGGCAGAGGAAGCTCCTGCTGAAAAGGCAGAGGAGAGCGCAGAGTAATTTAACTCTGGATAACAGGCATTCTGAAGGAAAGTGAGGCATTAAAAAATTTATGAATAAAGTTATTCTGATGGGGCGCCTTACAAGAGATCCTGACATTCGCCATTCACAGGGCGAGAATGCAACCGTAATTGCAAGATATACACTTGCTGTCGATCGCCGTGGTAGACGAGATGGTGCAGAGCAGACCGCTGATTTCATCAGCATGGTCTCTTTCGGCAGACAGGCTGAGTTTATTGAGAAATATGCTCATAAGGGACTTAAGCTTGTTGTTACCGGTCGTATTCAGACAGGAAGCTATACAAACAAAGACGGTCAGAAGGTTTATACGACAGATGTAGTCGGAGAAGAAATTGAGTTTGCTGAGAGCAAACGTGTTGCTGATTCATACAATGCGGATGCTCAGAGCTATGGCGGTCAGCAGTCCGGCGGATATTCCGCGCCTGCAAGTGCTCCACAGCCGGCAGATGATGGTTTCATGAATGTACCGGACGAGATTGACGACGAATTACCGTTTAGCTTATCGCCGGTCAATAAGAGTACAGATGGTTCAAGAAGAAGAGGCGGCGTTCGCAGAAGAAGAAAGGTTTGCGTATTCTGCGGTAAGGACAACGTTATCGATTACAAGGATTCCGCAAAGCTTAAGAAGTATATCTCTGAGCGTGGAAAGATCCTTCCGAGACGTGTAACAGGCACATGCGCTAAGCATCAGAGAGCGCTTACAGTTGCTATCAAGCGTGCTAGACACATCGCACTTCTTCCTTACGTAGTAGAGTAAGAATAAGAACTGAGATAAAGAGGTCCCGTCGACGTAAGTCGACGGGATTTTTGACTTATTAAGAAATTCACTGTGTGTATTGGATGCGAAAAAAACCGGACGGGGCACACCGTCCGGTTTATCGTTGAATTAAATTATCATTTTGTTTTTTGAATACAGAAGGATCATTCGGTTGCGGAATTCTTCCACTCATTGAATTTCTGTTCTACTGCATCGTAGGTTTGCTTGCTGATATCGGGAAGTTCTTTGCCCCAGCTCTTGGTTGCTTCTTTATAACCTTTTTTGAATGCTTCTAATAGTTCGTCTGCCTTTGTAGGATCGTTTCCGGAAAGTGCTTTTGCAAAGTCAAGGATACGATCGGAGGTTTTCTTCACACCCCAGTATCCATCTTCGGAAATATCTTCCTGAGCCTGCTTTTTAGTCTCTTCGTCAACTTCAAACTTGCCGTCGGCAAGGAAACGCCACATTGCATCATCATCTTTTGCAATGGCAAATGCCTGTCCCTGTCCGCTGATCAGTTTCTCGACGATCGAACGGAGTGA